>NZ_JBEZZB010000026.1:0-82290 GCF_040638955.1 Actinoplanes sp. NPDC024001 | reverse complement strand
CCTACGATCCCGCCCGGCACGGCAACGCCGTACGCCTCATTCAACCTGGACAAAACGATCTGCTCGCTGCCTGAGGTTGACACAGGGAGTGTCATACGGCGTCGGCCCTGGTCGAACGGCTGCTCCGCGACGCGGGGCGCGGTGGCCCGTTCGGTGTCCGGGTCGAGTCCACAGCGGGCCGCGAAGGTGAGCAGCGCGGCCTCCATCGGGTCTCCGGCGGCGGCCCACGCGGTGCGCTCGTCGTTGGGCGCCAGCAGGCTCGCGTCATTGCACAACGCCCCGGCCCGGGCCAGCGTTCGCAGGGACTCGCCGCCGGGGCCCAGTACCGTGCCGTCAGGGTCGTATCCGGCGCCGGTGACGGTGTAGCGGTCGCCGTCCGCGGTGACCGCCTGCTGCACGGCCATCCGGTTCTCGGTGAGCGTCCCGGTCTTGTCGGAGGCGATCACGGTGACCGAGCCGAGCGTCTCCACGGCGTGCAGCCGGCGCGGGATCGCCCGGGTCCGGGCCATCCGCCGGGCCCCCAACGCCAGGGCGAGGGTGACGACGGCCGGCAGGCTCTCCGGCACCGCGGCAACGACCAGGCTCACCGCCGTGATCGCCATTCGCATCACCGGCTGCCCGGCCAGCACGCCGGCGGCGAAGACCACGGAGGACACCACGACCGCGGTCACGCCGAGGATGCGCCCGAGGGCGGTGATGCGCCGCTGCAACGGTGTCGGGCCCGGGTGGGTCCGGGCTACCAGGTCGGAGATGCGTCCGAGGGCGCTGGCCGGTCCGGTCGCGATCACGATTCCGGCTGCCCGACCGCCGGCCAGCACAGTGCCGGCGCCGGCGATTTCGGCGGCGTCCCGGTGCACCGGGACGGACTCGCCGGTCAGCGCCGACTCGTCGAACGTGGCCCGGCGTGTCTCGATCAGTTCTAGATCAGCGGGGATGACGTCGCCGGCCTCCAGCCGGACGTGGTCGCCGCGGACCAGTTCTGCCGCCGGGACGAGCTGGTCGTAGCCGTCGCGGACCACTCGGGCGATCGGTGCGGCGAGCCGGTCGAGGGCGGCGATCGCGGCGTCCGCCCGTACCTCCTGGACCACGCCGATCACCGTGTTGACGCTCACCACGAGCAGGATGATCAGGGTGTCCGGCAGGTCGCCGAGCGCGGCGGTCACGGTTCCGGCGGCCAGCAGCAGCGCTACGAGTGGGTCGGCCAGTTGCCGGCCGACGCGGCGGGCGACACTGCGCCGGGGCGGCGCGGCGACCACGTTGGGGCCGTCCTCGGCGAGCCGTGCGGCTGCTTGTGCGCTGGAGAGGCCCTGCATGGCAGGACCTGCCGCCTCGACGGGGCTCATCATCACCGCTGCCCTTCCCGGCCGTACCGGTTGGTCGAGGGATGTCTGCGGCGCCCACCTGCCGGGCCGCGATCACCGGTGCCGTTCCCGTCTTGACGACGGTGGGTCTGGTGGCTCGACGGCCACTCATTGGGTTACCGGAGTCGGTGACCGAGGGGGGTCGGCCCGGCGGTGGGTGCCTGAATGAAGCGTTGCTCGTGACGGGCGCGGCGCACAGGGCCGTAGGTCCCGACCGGCCCGGCGAGCTCACGCCGCGCGTGTACCGGGGTCCAATGGACCGCCGGTTGATGCCGGTCGGCCGTGCCGCGCGCGTCGCTGGGCGGCCTACCGTGCGGGTATGCGCAAAGTCGTGTCGGTCGAAGAAGAGCTGCCCGTCGTGGTCGGCGTCGATGACGTGCCGGACGGACTGCAGGTAGTCGATGCCGCGGCCGCCGAGGCCGCATTTCGGGGCGTGCCGCTGGAAATCGTGCACGCATGGCCCGGTCGGCGCAGCGGCCTGCCGCGGCTCCGCGCCGTGCGACCGGATCCGTCCGATGGCCGCCATCTGCTGGATCTCGCGGCTCGCCGGGCCCGGCATGCGCTGCCCGGACTGCGGGTGCGGACGGAGTGGATGGACGACAGCGCCGCCGAGGCGCTGATCCAGCGATCCGAGCGCGCCAGCCTGCTTGTCGTGGGACACCGTGACGAGGCCGGCTCCGGGCGCGCCTGGGGTTCGACCGCAGCGTACGTGGCGCATCACAGCCGCTGTCCGCTGCTGGTGTACCGCGGGCCGATCGCCTCCCGAGGGCCGGTCGTCGTCGCCGCTTCCGGCCGTACCACCGCGACGGTCGGCTGCGCCTACGAGGCCGCGTCGCGTGCCGGATGCCCCCTCGTGGCGGTACACGTCTGGACGCCAGGCGAATCCAGCGACGAAACCGAGAACGACCGGCGTCAGGCCGAGGACCGTCTGGCAGGGACGCTCACCGGTCGAGGCGGGACCTGGCCGGATGTGGCGCTGGAGCGACTGCTCATCAGCGAGGCGGAAGTCGCCTACACCCTCGAACGGGCGTCACGGCGCGGCCGCCTCCTGGTGGCTGGTCGAGGACGTAAAGGCTGGTTCGTCGAGATGCTCTACAGCATCGGCAGCATTTCGCCGGGCGGACGCCGGCTGTGCCCGGTTCTGCTGGTGCCACCGGGATGGCCCGGAACGGACCTCGAGCACGTGACGTCGGCGAACACCGCTCGCTCGTAATCCGTTGCAGGCGATGTCCAACCCTGCGGCATAAGGCCCTTGACCAGCGCTACCGGTGCGGGGGAGTGATGCAGCATCGTCTGTGCGATCCAGCCCAGCAGCCCGGAATAGGGCCGGTCACCGCGTGCGCCGACAACCATGAGCCCGGCCTCGTGCGCGGCCCGGCGCAGGATCACGTCAGGATGACCGGCGACGACCCGCAGCTCGGCGGTGAGCCCATACCTGCGTTCCAGGGCGGTGAAAGCCGGCCGGGCACGATCCTCGGAACCACACCTTTCGCAAGCCCGCACCACGACCAACGGCACGCGCCGTCGGGCGGCCGCGTCGAAGGCGAACTCCACCACGGTTTCGGAGATGGCCGAGCCGTCGGCGCCGACGATCACCGGGCCGTCCGTCGCAGGTGTCGTACGGGTGACCAGCACGGTACCGGCGGCGCGAGCCGCGACCTGCACGGTGAGCGCGTCGGGCGGCAGACAGGTGGTGGTGAGCATGTCCCCGTCGCCGATCACGGTGAGCGCCGCGGTCCGGGCCCTGCGCAGCAGCGCGGTGACGGCGGACCCCTCGATCGACCGGGTCTCGATCGGCACGTCCGGAGCGATACTGCGGGCATCAGCGGTTGCCCGGCGGATCAGGGCTTCCCGGTGCTCGGGCGGGTCGAGTGCGCCGGCGTGGGTGAGCTTGGGCATCCAATTGAATGCGTGTATCAACTCCAGCCGGCAATGGTGCAGGGCGGCCTCGCGTGCGCCTGCCTCGACCGCTTGCCGGCTGGCGGGCGAGTCGTTGACGCCGACGACGATCAATCCGGTGGGCCTGGTATTCATGTCCATCCCTCCGAGCCGTGGTGGCGAACGGGATCCTCCCCACCGTTGCGCTGTTCGTGCCGTATCCGACAGGGCCATTGGTCGCTGCTGGGCGCACCGGCCGGCCGGTCCCCGGCGCCGGGACCTTCGTCCCTGTCGATCATGGTCAATCCAGTCCGATGATGTGGCATGGATGGAGGTGGTTGCGATGGCGTACCTGGTCATCATCACGGTGACTCTGATCATCACTGCCGTCATGCTTCTATGGCCGAGGCTGGGCGACTCCGCAAACGCCGAAGGCGAGGTCAGAGCCGACGCCGAGAAGGCCGCCCCGACCACCCTGGAGGGCGTCCTGGCGGCGCAGCTCGTCGGTGGAGAGATCAGTCAAGATCAATACCGCAACGCTCTGGCCCGGCTGGCCGAACGTGACGATGAACGCAACCCGATGTCGGTGCCCGGCAATGACCGCCCGGGCGCCTGCGCCTGACCTCAGGTTTGTGCCTCAGTGCGTGGCGTCGGTCATCGCCGCGAGCCCGGCCACCACCTCCGGCACCGACGCGGTACTGATCCACAGGCGCCGTTGCCGCGCGGCTCCCGTTCCGCGCTCGCGCAGTCGGGCCAGCAGAGAGTCCACGGTCGCCGTGTCGCCGAGCTGCGCGAGAGCCTTGCCCACCTGATCGAGCAGTCTCGCCACCAGATCCCAGGCCGGCGTCGTGTGGCCGGTGAACGGGTCGACGCCGAGTCCGTCGAGTCCGTTCCTGGCCGCGGCGAGCAGGCCGTCGACCACCCATGGCCGTAGGGCCGGGACCGGCGGCACCCCGGCGTGAATCTCCGTCACCGCGGCTGTGACGAGCGCCCGCACCAGGGTTGCCACGAGCATCGTCGTGTCGATGTCCGGGCAGGTGTCGGCGACGCGGACCTCGACCGTCGGGCAGCGGGGTGACAACCGGGCGAGCAGGTAGACACTTCGTTCGTCGATCGCGGCTCCGCGCCGCAGGAACTGTTGGACCGCCTGGTCGTACTCGATGGCGTCCCGCCACACCTCGGGCGCGCGGGCAGTCGGCCACTGCGAGTGCACCTCGTACCGGTGGCTCGCCCAGCCGGTGTCACGGGCGCCGGCGATGGGGGAGTTCGCGCTGATCGCCAGCAGCGTCGCGAGCCATGGCCGCAGCCGCGCGAGGACCCGCACACCGAGGTCGCGTGACGGCACACCGACGTGGACGTGACAGCCACAGACCCCGGAGATTGCGGTCAACGTGGGATGGCGCAGGGCCATGGCCCGGTAACGTGGTCCGGCGCTGAGCGCGGACAAGCCGTGTGCGCCGAACGGAGCTGTGCCGGAGGCGATCAGGCGGCAGCCCATCGACCGGGCGCCGGAGGCCGCGAGCGTACGCAGGCGAACGAGCTCCCGGCGCAGCTGACCGGTGTTCGTGCAGACGGCGGTGGCCGTCTCGAACTGGTACCGCATCAGCTCCGCTCGTGGACCCGAGTGGTCCCGCAGTAACCGCAGCAGCGCCGGAGCGACCGGCACCGGCCATCCTATGAGGGGGTCGAGGAGAAGGAACTCCTCTTCCACGCCGAATGTCACGGTGCCCGCCGCGGGGCCGAGCTCAAGCTGGGATGGTGTCTGCACGGAATTCGTAGCCGGCATGGAGTCCTCCCGACGTGGTCTCCCCTTTCGAGCCTTGCCGGGCCGGCCTGCCCGGCACAGGGGCGAACGACCTGAACCGCGGCGACGGCGCGGTCAGCGGGTCGCCGAACCTCCCGTGGTGAGCCGGAGATGGACGTTCGTGGCGATGACACCGTTCGGTCCGGCGAGCATCGGACTGAGGTCGAGTTCCGCCAGCTCCGGATGTTCCTCGGCGAGCTTGCCGAGCCGCAGCAGAAGGTCCTCGACCGCGACCGCGTTGACCGATGACGGGTGCTGCAGCGGGTGCCACATCCGGGCGGCGTCGAGGTCGGTCAGCGGGACCAGATGTGCCACCCGGCCGTCGCGGTCGGTGTGGCGACCGCCGAGGCCGAGCCCGACCACCGGCCCGAAGGCCGGGTCCTGCGTGATCGTGGCGGCCAGTTCCATCGGCGCGGTGAGTTGATGCTGGACGAGGACCCCGGATCTCGGGCTGCTGGACCGGGTCACGGCCTCGAACGATTCACGGACCGCGGTGGCACTGTTCAGATCAAGCCGCACGGCGCCGCGGTGGCTCGACGAAACCGGGTCCGGGCCGGGCATGAGGGTCACCGGGTAACCGAGACGTTCGGCCGCGGCGACCGCGTTCACCCCGGTGCTGGCGTACGCGGCGGGCAGCACGGCGATGCCGTAGGCGGCCATGATGTCCACCGCAGCCGAGCGTGGCACCCAGCCGCCGCGGTCGGTGGGCGTTTGCTCGATGAGTTTCCTGGCCTGCTCGGTCTGAATGCCGCCGAGCGGCGCCCACCGCCCCAGAGGTTCCCGACGCCACCTTGCGTAGCGGTACGCGTTGGCCATGGCCCGCAGCGCCCGGTCCGGTTGCCGGTAGACCGGCGTGCCACGGTTTCCGAGGCGGTGCAGGTCGTCGGCGCTGCCGGTGAGCACGACGGCCGCGGTGAGCTGGGGCCGGTTGTCCAGGACCTCGGCCAGCGTGGCCATGATGGCGGAGGGAACGTTGGTGCGGGTTCCGACGACCATGACAAGCAGGATGTCGATCTCTCCGCTGGTCGCGACGATGTCGACGGTCTCGGCAACCTGCTGGGGGGTCGCGTCGGCGCCGAGGTCCACCGGGTTGTCACGTTTGCCGGACAACTGCCGGCGAACCGAAAGCGACAGCGGCGTGACGACGAGCCCGGCGGTCCGTGCGCCGTCGGCCGCCAGCGCCGTGAGACCTTCGGCGTTTCCCACGATGCCCAGCCGATTGCCGGCCGGCAACGGCTCCATGAGGATCCGCGCGGTGTCGATCATCTCATCCAGGCTGGTTACCCGGATCATGCCGGCCTGGGCGTAGAGGCCGTCCGAGGAGTGAACGGTGCCGGGCTGATCGCTGAGTGCCAGGACGGGTTTGCGGCGGCCGAGCGCTCGGACCGTGCGGGCGAACGTCCGGGGGTCGCCGAAGGAGCCCAGGTGCAGGGCGACGACGCGGGTGCGTGCGTCGGCGTACCAATAGCTCATCAAGTCGTTGCTGCTGAGATCGAGCCCGTCGCCGAGGGAGACGAAGCTGGTGACACCACATCCATTGCGAGCCGCGTGCTCCAGCAGCGCGATGCCCACGGCGGCGGACTGCGCGACCACCGCCAGGCCACCAGTGAGTGGGCGAGCGGGCGAGATGCTCGCGTTGAGCCGTACCTGTGGATCCGTGTTCAGTACCCCGAGACTGTTGGGTCCGATCAGGCGGATGCCGTAGCGGCGGGCGATCTGCCGCAGTTCCCGCCGGCCCGCTGGACCGTCGGTGGAGCACCTGCTGAGCACGACCGCGCTGTGGGTGCCGTGGCGGCCGGCTTCGCACAGAGTCTGCGGCACGCGCTCAGCCGGTACGGCGACGACGAGTAGATCGACGGATTCAGGAAGGTCGGCGATGCTGCGATAGCCGGGAACGCCACACACCGGGCGCCCGGTGTTGCTGACCGGGTAGAGGCGACCGCGGAAGCCGTAGTCGTGCAGCGCCCGCACGGTCTCGAAACCGGTGCTGCCGCGGCGTTGCATCGCGCCGATCACGGCCACCGACCGCGGTGCCAGCAACGCCCGCAGCGAGCTCTGCTCCACCGGGCGGTCGCGAACGCCGACCGCCCGTTGCAGCACCTCGACGTCGGTGAGATCGGTGGTCGTGACCGGAACGGTGCCGCGCGTGCGGCGCACCACGGCACTGTCGCCGGTCAGTGCGTCACCGAGGAAGCGGGTGATCCCGGCATGGCGTGCACGGGTGACGAGATGCTCCAGCAGCAGCGTGCCGATGCCGCGGCCGTGATGAGGTTCGGCGACGAGTACGGCGATCTCACCGCTGTCACCACCCGTGCCGAGACGTGCGCAACAGGCGACGCCGACCAGCTCGGCACCATCCCATGCGGCGAGCGCCAGACGCTGCCCGGTCTCCGGCAGACACAGGACGTCGATCTCAGCGTTGCGGGCGGCACGGTCGGCGAGGCTGAAGAATCGTACGGCGAGGCTGCCGGAGGCGTCACCGTACAGGTCGGCGAGGGCCGTCCGATCGTCCGGCCGGATCGGCCGCAGAGTGATGATCGTCCCGTCGGCGGCCAGGGCGTCGACGCCTCGCGGGTCGTCGGTCACCGCAGGCGGGGTGGTCGCCATCGCCGTGGCCTCCTCTTCAGTGCGCCACGGCGATGTCGCGCCGGGCGAACAGCGGCATCGCCGCCGCCACGAGGACAACCGCCACCGCTGGCATCGCCAGGTACGCCACCTGGAAGCCGGCGCCGATCGGGCCGCCGCTCATCGCCTGCGTGAACGGCGACAGCGGCTGCCACGACTCGACGGAGGTGACCAGTTCACCGGCCACGTAGAGCAGGTACGCGGCGACCGCGGCCGCGGAGGCGACACCGATCGCCACCGCCCGCCGTCCGGTGATCGCACCGACGGCAAGCGCGAGGCAACCGAACTCGAACGCCAGCAGCACCGTCGCCAGCGTCGCCGACAACGGTGGCAGGACGCCGACCTCCAGGCCGAACAGTGCCGAGCCGGCGAGAATCGCCGCGTAGAGCACGGTGCCTAGAGCCAGCAGCCCGGCCAGGAGGGCGGCTGCCTGCTCGACCAGCAGGCCGGCGGTGGTCACCCGGGTCACCAGCAGCACATCGAGGGTGCCGGACTCCTCCTCGCCGGCGATCGCGCGGGCGCCGCGGCCGATCGCATAGGTCAGGAACAGAACCGGGACCATGGCGCTGAACAACTCGGCGTTCAGGAAGCCGGTGCCGGTGCCGAAGTCCTCAAGGTTGAACAACTCGCGCATCGCCTCGGGGTAGTTGGCGAGGAACGCCTGCAGGTCCGGCATGTTGCCGATCGACGGCCACAGGGCGGACTCCAACAGCACCAGCAGCGTCAGGCCGATGCCCCAGCCGAGCAGGGAACGCCGCTGGTCGTACAGAGCTTTGACGAAGACCGAACGCATCGCGATCACTTCCGCGTGTCGTAGTAGCTCAGGAAGATGTCCTCCAGGTCCGGCTCGTGCGTGACGATCTGCTCGATGCCGTACGGGGCGGTGGCGCTCAGCAGCTCCGTGGTGTGCCCCTCGACGACCAGGTGGACGGTATTGCCGGAGACCGCGATCTGGCGGGCGGCGGCGACGCGGTGCAGCACGTCGACCGGCGGTGGGCCGGCGAAGGTCAGGTCGAGCCGTCGTACCGCCTGCGCCTTGAGCTTGTCGACGGCCTCGACCACGGCCAGGCTGCCGCGGACCAGGATGCCCACCTCGTCGGCGACGGCTTCCACCTCGTACAGATTGTGGGACGAGAGGAAGACGGTCTGCCCGTCCTGGCGTGCCTCCCGGACCAGCGTCAGGAATTCGCGCTGGACGAGGGGGTCGAGACCGGCGGTGGGCTCGTCCAGGACCAGCAGCGCGGGCGAATTCATGAACGCTTGCACGATGCCGACCTTCTGCCGGGTGCCGTGCGACATGGCGCCGATGCGGACGCTCAGATCGAGATCGAGCCGGTCGGCGAGCGCACGGATGCGTGCCCGGTCCGGGCCGCCGCGCAGATGGCCGAGATAGTCGAGGTACGCCGCAGCGGTCAGCTGCGGATAGCCGAAGAAGTCCCCTGGTAGATAGCCGATCAGCCGCTGGGCCCGCTCGCGGTCGCGGACGACATCGTGCCCGCCCACCGTGGCGCGGCCGCCATTGGGTCGCAGCAACCCAGTCAGTAGCCGGATGGTGGTGGTCTTTCCGGCACCGTTCGGGCCGAGGTAGCCGAAGACGACGTCGGCCGGCACGGCCAGGTCCATGGCTTGCAGTGCCGGGCGACCGTGGTAGCTCTTGCTCAGTTGCCAGGTCTGGATCGCGGTCTGCACTTCTGTCCTCCAGTCGATGTCGATGTGATCAGGAGGCTGGACCGACACCGTGACGTCCCGTGGGCAGGCCGCCGAGCTGGGCCACGCCTGCCAACCGGGTTACGTCCCCCGTGGTGAGCACGCCGCACGGCCGGTCCTGCTCGACAACTACGACGGTCCGTAGCCGGTTGTTGAGCGCGCCTATGACGTCCAGCAACGGTGTGTCGGCGCCAGTCACGCGTACCTGGGAGGCCGGAACCATGACTTCCGCGATCCGCGTCGTCATCCGCCGGCGCTGCGGTATCGCGGTCAGCTGGGCGATGGTGACAACCCCGGCGAGACGGCCGTCGATGTCGGTGACCGGGTACGCGCGGTGCGGGCAGAGCCGCGCGGGGCGGGCGATGAACTCGGACACGGTGTGCCCGGCGTATCCGCACACCGCGGGAGCGGACATGGCCTCGCTGACAGGTATGCCGTCCAAGTACTCCGCCAAGTCTGCTGCGGCCTCCTCCGCGCGGGCGGCGTAACTCAGGTACCAGCCGAGCAGTACCAGCCAGAATCCGCCGATCGCCGCGTAGCCGAAAACCAGCACGGCACCCAGACCCATGAGCACGATGCCCAACAGGCCGCCGGCCCGTGCAGCCGCGTGCCGCGCGGCGGCGCGGTCCTTGCGGAGCCACCACAGGATCGCGGCCAGGACCCGGCCGCCGTCCAGCGGTGCACCGGGCAGCAGGTTGAAGACGGCGAGTACGAGGTTGGCGCCGGCGAGCCAGGCGAGACCGGTTCGGGGCAGGTCCGAGCCGATCAGGCCGGCCGGGATGCTTGCCGCGGCGAACAGGCCCGCAGCGAGCAGGCTGGCCGCCGGGCCGGCCAGGGCGATGAGCAGTTCAGCGCGGGGATGGCGGGGCCGGCCGTCGAGGGTCGAGACGCCGCCGAGCGCCCACAGCGTGATCGATTCCACCCTGATCCCGAAGTGCTGAGCGGTCACTGCGTGCGCCAGTTCGTGTGTGACCAATGCTGTCAGGAACAGCGCCGCGACCCAGGCCGCGGTCAGCCAGTACGCGCCGGCCGGATAACCCTCGGCGAGCGTGGGCAGCAGGCTCATCGCCAAGCCGTCGGTGAGCAGCAGGAGAATCAGCAGTACGGACCAGTGGACGCCTACCGGGATCCCGCGGATAGTGCCGAGGCGGATGGTCTGCCGCACGGCGACCACCTTCTTCGCATCAGTCTGCGCCGTGCCGACCGGCGCTTCCAATTCCGGCCGTTGCGATCCGGCCGCCTCCGTCCGATGGACGCTTCCCACTCAGCGTCACGCAGCCGGTTCGGGGCGGCCAGGGCCGTAGGTCCCTATCGACGTGAGTCGAGCTGCCGGGTTCCCCGGATCGATGGCCTCGGACCCTGGTGCTGTGGCGGTGTTCGCGCTGTGATGGATTCAGCTCGCGAACGTCGATGCGGAGGGGGCCCTGATGTCAGGCACATCCGTGCGGAAGCTGACTCGCGCCGACCGGATCGGCGACGCGGTCTTCCGATTCCTGGCCCGCGCCGGGGTCGGGCCGGCACACCTGCTGATCACCCGTGGCCGCCGCACCGGCCTGCTGCGCGTCACTCCGGTGGTGATCGTGGAGCAGGTCGAGGGCCGGTATCTGGTGGCGCCCTACGGACCGGTTCCTTGGGTGCTCAACGCCCGCGCCGCGGGCCGGGTGGGCCTACGGCGGGGCCGCTGCACCGCCGACTACGAGATCCGGGAGGTCTCCGCCGAGGAGGCCGGTCCGGTGCTCAAGCGTTATGTGCGGATCGCGTCCGCGACCAGGCCGTATTTCCGGGCCGGTGTGGATGCGCCGGTGGCGGACTTCATCGCTGAGGCGGCGGCGCATCCAGTGTTCGCATTGACCCCGCTCGCAGCAAACTTCAGCCCTGACCGCTGATCCGAAGCAGGACTCCGAACCGGCCAGGGCCGTTGGTGTGCCGAGGGGCGCACCGATCATCGTGTGTGGGCGCAACGCAGTCGCCAGCGGCGTGCCAAGGGTGTACTGCGATCCTGCGGTGAAGGCCGGCAGGCCGTTCGCGGTGAGTCGGTCACGGTGAATGCTGGTGGACGGTCGAGCACCAAGGTAGCGACCGGCCGCGGGACGCGTTTCATCTGGTTGTACATGACGCCCTCCTTCCATCGCTCGTACGGTCCAGGGTGCCTGGTCCGGCTGGCGCACGTCAGGGCCATCAGTCCTGTCTGGCAGGTCGGCGATCGGCGGGTCCGATCGTGCCGCCGGGCGGGACACCTCGATCGGACGGCAGGTCTGTCGGCCCTGGTCCGCGAGACGCACGGAGCGCAGTCTGGAGGCGTGCCAGGTGCGGTCTTGGTCGTCGAGGACGACCGTGAGCTGCGAGATTTGGTCCGCCGGTATCTGCAGCGGGCCGGCTACCGGGTGCACTCCACCGGCTCCGGTGCCGAGGCCATCGCCCTGCTGGCGAGCGGTGGAGTCGACCTGGTCGTGCTCGACCTCGGTCTGCCAGACCTCGACGGGCGCGAAGTGCTGGCGGCTGCCCGGGAGGGCCGGGACGTGCCGGTGGTTGTACTCACCGCGCGCAGCAGCGTCGACGACCGCATCGACGGGCTGCGCCGGGGTGCGGACGACTACGTGACCAAGCCGTTCTCGCCGACCGAGCTGGTGCTGCGCATCGAGGCGGTGCTGCATCGTGCCAGTGGTAGCGGCGCGGACGCCGCGGACGCGGTGACCTTCGGCGGCGGGCGGCTGCGGCTGGACGCGGCACGCCACGAGGTGCACCTTGACGAACTCAGGCTGGAGCTGACGCCGACGGAGTGGGGGCTGCTCACAGCCTTGGCCACTACGCCGGGCCGGGTGTACTCCCGATACGAGCTGATCAACCAGGTGCGCGGCTACGAGTACCCCGGGTACGAGCGCACCGTCGACTCGCACGTGAAGAACCTTCGCCACAAGCTGGGCCGTGATGCCGCACAGATCGTGGAGACCGTGCTCGGCGTCGGTTACCGCCTGGGGTGGCCACGTGACCGGTGATCGTACGGCGCTGACCGGCCCACTGGGCCGGCGGTTGCTGGCCGCCTTCCTACTGGTGGCGCTCTCGTCGGTGGCGGTGCTCACCGTCGCCGCCCTGGTCGCCACCGACCGCGGTCTGGCCGTTGCCGAGCAGCAGGAGCGCCGGCAGGCCACCGCCCGGGTGGCCGCGGCGGCCGCCGACGCGTACGCGCGATCCGGTGACTGGAGCCGTGCGCATCTCACCGGCGCGTCGGCGATCGCGGAAGCGGCCGGCGCCCGATTGATCGTCCGCGACGCCGGCGGCGGCATGGTGTGGCCCGGACACGGCATGGGACCGGGCATGGGCGGCTCACACGGCTCGGAGAACATCGTCGAAATGGCTGTCACAGTCCGCAGTGAGCAGGTCGGTAGCGTCCGGCTGGCGTTCCCGGCCGGAACACCGGAAGGGCGTACGGTCGCCTGGTCGTGGGTGGTCGGAGCCGCCGGGGCCGCTCTGCTGGCCGGGCTGGTCGTCAGCGCGTACGTCTCGCGCCGCCTTGCCCGGCCGTTGGTGGCGCTCGCTGAGGCCGCCCGCCGGTTCGCGGCCGGTGAGCGTGCCGCGCGCGCCCACACGCAGGCGCCGGGTGAGCTCGGGGAGGTAGCCCTGGCCTTCGACACCATGGCCGACGAGGTGGTACGGGCCGAGACCGTGCGGCGCCGGCTGGCTGCGGACATCGCGCACGAGTTGCGTACGCCGCTTGCCGGGCTGCAGGCCGGCCTGGAGGAACTGCGTGACGGCCTGCAGCCGGCCGATCCGGCCCGGCTGGCCGCGCTTCACGTCCAGACTTTGCGGCTGGGCCGGACCGTGCAGGATCTTGCGGAGTTGTCCGCCGCGGAGTCGGCCGCGTTGTCCCTTCACCTGGCCGACACCGATCTCGCCCAGATCGCTGCGACCGCGTTGGCCGCCCAGCGCCCCCGGCTGGATGCCGCAGAGATCACCGTGACGGCCAACCTTGACGTGGACGTCCCGGTACGCGCCGACCCTGACCGGATGCACCAGGCAGTCACCAATCTGCTGGCCAACGCGGCACGCTACTGCCGGTCCGGCGACCGGGTACACATCGAGGCGCGGATGGAGGGGGACGCGGCGGTGCTGACGGTTGCTGACACCGGCCCCGGGATTCCGCCGGACGAGCTGCCGCACGCCTTCGAACGCTTGTGGCGGGGCCGCGATGCGACGCGGATCTCTGGTAGCGGTAGCGGCATCGGGCTGGCGGTCGTGCGGGAACTGGTCGCTGCCCACGGCGGTACCGTCGCCCTTGATTCACCGGCTGGCCTGGGCGTGACTGTCACGATCCGGCTTCCGTCGGCCGGCGCTCGCCCCGGGCGGATTCCCGGATCGGCATAACTGACCCCCTCGCGACCCGTCCGGCGGACTCACCCGAACGCGGTGCCGGCCAGTGCGCCGATGCCGTACGTGATCGCCATGCCGGCCGCCCCACCGACGACGAGCCGCAGCACGGCCCGCCCCGGGCGGGCGCCGCCGAGCCGGGCGCTGACGTACCCGGTGACGGCGAGTGCGACGACGACCACGATGAAGGCGATGACGACCCGGATTTCAGGCGGTGGCAACAGAATCGCCGCCAGTGGCAGCAGCGAACCGGTGGTGAACGCGACCGCGGAAGCGCCGGCGGCCTGCCACGGGCTTGTCAGCTGGTTCGGATCGAGGTGCAGTTCGACTTCAGCATGCGCTGCGAAGGCGTCCTTGTCGGACAACTCGCGTGCCACCTGCCAGGCGGTTGCCGCGCTGAGCCCTTTCGCCTCATAGAGTGCGACCAGTTCCTCGAACTCCTGCTCGGGAAATTCCGCGAGTTCACCGCGTTCCTTCTCGAGCAGCGCCTGCTCGGTGTCGCGCTGGCTGCTGACCGAAACGTACTCGCCCAACGCCATCGACACTGCACCGGCGACCAGGCCGGCCACCCCCGCGGTCAGGATTGGCCCTGCTGAGGCAGTCGCGCCGGCCACGCCGATCACCAGGCCCGCGGTCGACACGATGCCGTCGTTGGCGCCAAGCACGCCGGCGCGTAGCCAGTTCAACCGCCCGGACACACTGACGTCGTGTGGCTCGTCAGGATGCATGACCAAGGAAGCTCCTAGAACACCGGTTGGACTCGGGAATGTGAAGCTGTCGGGACGCGCCCAGCGTCAAAGGTCAGGGACAACCGGGAGAGACGGGAATGTCAGCGACGTGATCGTCGGTCGGACCGGACACACCCTACCGGCAGCTCGTCGGCCTGCAGGGCGGAGCCAGAGCCGGTCCTCAGGGGAGACTGACGTGGCCGTTCTTCATTTTCCACAGGTAGTACTTCTCGAAGGCGAGCTTGACGGCGTGGTTCTGTGGGCCGGGCACGAGCAAGCCGTGCTTGCGCGGCGGCAGCATCCGGTCCGCGAGGATCAGTACGCCGTTGTTGCCGGCGTCCATCACGCAGACTGCCGGGATCTCGCCGAAGTCCTTGTGGTCGGCCGGCGCCTGCCCGCGGATCTGAGCCGCGATGTTGCGGGCCGCGACATGAGCCATCTGTTCGGTGGGCAGGCCGGTCTTCGGTACTCCGACCGGCGTGGGCGTGGTCCACGGGGCCTGTACCGCGGCGGCGAGCCCGACCGCGTAGATGTCGTCCCAGCGGCAGGTCTGGTACGTGTCGCGCACCTCGACGTATCCGGTCGCGTTCGTGAGTCCCGCGGTGGCGGTGAGGAACACCTGGCCCTTGAAAGGCGGCACGATCATCGCGAACCGGAAGGGGATCTTCTCGCCGTCGGTGGTGACGACCGCACCGTCGTCGACGGCGGCCATGCTCGTGTCCGTACGGAAGGCGATGTTCTCTTTCTTGAGGAACATCTTGAGTAGTTGCTCGCCGTGCGGAAGGCCGCCGATGCCGAAGTGTCCCAGGAACGGCTCGGCGGTCACGTACGTGATCTTCGATTCGCCTTTGAGGCCGGCCTTGCGCAGCTGGTACGACGTGTTGAACAGGAATTCGTAAGCGGCGCCGAAGCAGCTCGCGCCCTGGGTCGCGCCGATGACGACGTCGCCCGGCGATTCCCGGAAGCCACGCCACGCGTCGCCGGTCCGAATCGCGCCCTCCAACGTGGTGATCGTGTGTGAGTTCTCCCGCAGCCCGTCGACGGCGTCGAGGTCCTCGCGGGCCCCGGTGGCGATGAGCAGGTAGTCGTAGGAGAGGACGTGGCCGGCGGCCGTCAGGACCGTGTGGGTCTCCGGGTCGATGTGCTGAGCCGCGTCCTGTACAAAGTCAACACCCGCCGCTTCGAAGGTCGGGCCGACGGAGAAGGTGATGTCAGCCTTCTCCCGCTTGCCGAAGGGCAGCCAGATCAATGAGGGATTGAAAAGGAAATGGTCACGGTCGCTGAGGACGGTCACGTCGACATCACCGTGCAATTCGTGCTTCACCGCGATTGCGGCCGTCAGTCCACCGAAATTGCCACCGAGAACGAGAACCTTTGCCCGCATGACGCCTCCAATCGTCGTCATTGCCAAGATACCCCCGGGGGTATCTTGACGGCAGGGTCTTAGGTCCCGCGCTGCCTGCCCCATAGGAGGAGAAAGCAGCTGCGGCAGGCCGGAGGGCGGGGTTGAGGGTCGTGCCGTGCTCAGGCCGGGTCAGATGTGCACGACCGCGACAGTGCAGGCGGCGTGGCGCAGCAGGTGCTGGCTCACGGAACCGAGGAACATTCCGCGAATGGCTCCGCGTCCCCGGCTGCCGACGACGAGCAACTGGGCGGTCGCGCCGGCGCGGGTGAGCGCGGTGGCGGGGTGCGCGACCGTGGCCTCACCCGCGATGTCGAGGTCTGGGTAGGTGTCTCGGACGGCGGCCACGAGAGTGTCGAATGGTTCACGTTCGTGCTCCGTCACGATGCGGGTGATCAGGCTGCTGCTCTCCCAGAGGCCGGTGACCGGCGGCCATGTGCGGATCACCCGAAGGGGGGCCTTGCGCTCGGCCGCCTGTTGAGCGGCGAAGATGAGTACAGGTGAGGCAAGGGCGGAGCCATCGACGCCGGCGACCACCGGTGCGGTGGTGCGGGCGTCGCCGCGCACGACCGCGACAGAGCAGCGGGCGTGGGCGCAGACTGCGGAGCTGACCGAGCCGAACAGATTCGCTACGACGCTGTGCCCGCGGCTGCCGATCACGATCAGCCGGGCTTGCCGGGACCGCTCGATCAGGGCCACCGAAGCGTGGACGCGTGCCGTGGTGGCGGTGACTCGGACCAGGGGATGGGTCTGCCGTGCCCAGGCCACCGCGCTGTCGAGCATGCGGCGGGTGGCTTGCTCGGCATAACTCTCCGAGCGGGTGGACTGCAGCGGCACCATGTTGGCGCCGGGCACCCAGAGCGGCCACTCCTCCCCGTAGAGCAGTTCAGCGGGCGCTCCGATCCGGGTCGCCTCGTCCAGCGCCCAGGCCAGGGCGGCGTCGGCGTCGGGCGAGCCGTCGTATCCGATGAGGATCCTTCTGTTCACGGTGCGGACCTCCTCCGGTGCTGTACGCCGCGCGAGGAGCGCGCCGCCGGGTCCTGCTATCCCTTCTTGATTTGACTCACGTCCGCACTGTCGCCTGGCCAGGCTTGTGGGCGGAGTCGTTGACCGCCACACGGGCGCGGGCGCGCTGCGCGTCGCGCATGCGCATCAGTGGCACGCCCAAGCCGTAGGTTACGTAGTGGCCCATGGGACGGATCTCCAGCACCGCGCAGCCCGCGCGGCGCTCGGGCGGCACCAAGCGGGCCAGCCGGGGCACGCGGTCCAGCATCGCGGCAGGGTGGACGGTCGCCACTGCCGGGAAACTGACGGTGGCCGGCGGTATGGGTGCGATCAACGACAGCAGGCCACCCCGCCGGATCGGTACGGTCATGGCGACGAGTCCCTCGTCGCGGATGTGCCGGGCCTTCCAGCTGTTGTCGGCGACGACCATGTACAGACGGTCACCGGCAGCGGCGTAGACGACACCGCTTGAGCGTGGCGCGCCGGCCGGTGTCACATGGCTGATGACGGCGAACGACGCGTGCGTCACCGCGGTCCAGACGTCCTTGGCGGTCAGCGTGTGCCGGGCGGTGGATCGCCGCGGCCGGGTCGTGACGGACATCGGGCACCTCCTGTTCCTCATCCATGCCTATCGCCCTCGGGAACCGGGGAGCCAGGGCCGCCCGTCCCGTTCCGAAGGCCGGTTTACCCGCGGGTGACGAGAACCGGGCAGTCGGCGTGGTGCAACAGTTGTCCGCCGACGGAGCCGCCTCCGCCGATCACGACCAGTTGTGCCTGATGGGACGCACCGACCAGCAGACCGGCCGGGGAGCCGGGGCTGATCACGGTCTCGACCGGGACGGAGGGGAATTCCCGGCGCCAGGGTGCGAGCAGATCGTCGAGCTCGTCGGCCAGGGATTTCTCCAGGCGTGCGGTGTCGAGAGGCGAGAGGACCGGCACTCCTGGCGTCACCGTTACCGTCGGTATCGGCTCGCGGTAGGCGCGGACGGCGAGCACATGAGCCTTTCGCACGTCGGCCGCGCCGAAGGCTGCCCCGACCGCTGATCGGCCGCCGGAGGAGTCGTGCACGCCGAGCAGGACGGGACCGGTGAAGGCCATCGCCCGGCCGCGAACCACGGCTGCCGGGCACGGCGCTCGGGCGGCGACGCGATCGCTCACCGACCCGAGCAGGAGACTGGTGAATCCGCCACGGCCCCGATGACCGACCACGAGAAGGCCAGCCGCAGCGGCGTGCTGCAGCAGCACGGCGGCCGGGTCGCCGGGGGCGATCTCGGTGTGCACGGCGACAGCCGGCGTAAGGGTGCGTACAGCACGCCGCGCATCGACCACTACGGCTTCCGCATGATCGGTGGCCGCTCCGGACGGATGACGCCGGGACAGGCCAGGCATGGACGGCCACGTCTCGTCGTACACATGCAGGACGGTCAGCGGGACGTCGCGTCGCATAGCTTCCACGGCGGCCCAACCGACTGCCGTCTGAGCGTTTGCCGACCCGTCGGTGCCGACGAGGATCGGTTCCCGGATGTTCATGGCGCCCCCCTCTACACGGTCACTGGAGGTTCAAGCTCACAAGTTGAGCGCCCTCGGCGAGCAGGGAGATCATCTTGTCGTCCGAGACCGGACGAAAGTCGGCGCAGACGAATCGGCTCACGGCTGGGACGCCGCGGGAGAGTCTGGAGGTGTACTGGTCTCTTCCTCGGTGGGTGACGTCGTCGGCGGACGAGAGGAAGGCGTCGTCGGCGGCTTCGAAGACGGTGTCGTCGTGGTGGACGACGCCGGAGCGGGGGATCTGCTTGTCGTGCTGGATGACGGTGGCGGCTCGCTGGATTCTCCGGTGCCACCGTTGACCGGCCGGCCGGATTGCGGCGGCGACGGCGAAGCGGCCGGTGCGGGTGTCTGCGATGTGGAGGGCAGCGGCGCGGCGGGGAACCAGTCGAACGGGTCGGCGAACGCCAGGACGGTCCCGGCGCCGAGCAGTACCAGCAGTGCCGTCACCACGGCGATCAGGAGTTGTCGCCTTGGCGAGCCGTCTCCCGGGCCCCCGACGGGCGAGCCCGGGACCGGCGGTACCGGAGCGAGCCGGACGGTCTCGATCTGTTCGTCGATCGGTTCGGCGCCCCCGGCCTGTTCGGCTGCGGCCGCCATTGCAGCGGCCGACGGGAAGCGAGCCGCGGGCTCCTTGGCGAGCGCGGTCATCACCAGGGCGCGGACCGGTGACGGGACGTCCTCGGGCAGGGGCGGCGGCTCGTCTCTGAGGTGCTGCATCGCGATGGCGACCGGCGTGTCGCCGAAGAACGGAGGATGCCCGGAGAGGCAGTGGTAGGCGACCGCGCCCAGCGCGTACAGGTCGGCGGCCGGACCAATCGCGCCCTTCGACACCTGTTCCGGGGCGATGTAGTGCGCCGTGCCGACGACCTCCCGTGCGCCGGTGAGCGCATCGGAGCGATGGGAGCGGGCGACACCGAAGTCGACCAGGACGACGTTCCCGTCCGGCCGCATGATCAGGTTGCCGGGTTTGACGTCGCGGTGGACAATCCCGGCGCCGTGTACCGCCGCCAGCGCCCGGCCCACCTGGGCGACGATCGACATGGTCTCGGCCCAGGGCAACCGGCCCTGTTCCGCGATCCGGCGGTCCAGGGGTTCGCCGGCCACGTGTGCCATGACCAGGTACGCGTCCGCGTCGGGTTCCTGCCCGAAGTCGTACACGTCAGCGATCCCGGGGTGGTGCAACGCGGCCATGGCCTCCGCCTCATGCCGGAAACGGCGCTGGAACTGCGGGTCGCCGACTCGGTCGGCGCGCATGGTCTTGACCGCGACGGCGCGGCCCAGCACGGTGTCGGTGGCCCGCCACACCTCGCCCATGCCGCCGAGGGCGATCCGGTCGTCGAGCCGATACCGGCCGCCGAGCAACTGACCGGGTTGGTGTTGCATGCCGATCGCCTCCCTCGCCGTGGCTATCCGAGCCGTGCCGGCACAGCGACCTCCCCTGTGCGGCGCATCTTCTGCCAGCGCAGCCGCCGCCCGGCCAGAGCGGTCAACGCCGAGTGAATGAGCACCAGGTACATCAGCTGGCGGTAGGCGACCTGCTGCAGCGGCAGAGTTGACAGCGGCCGTAGTGGCTCGTGGTCCAGCCGGAATGCCACCACCGCCGTCACAGCCTGCACGAGCAGCATCGCAAGCCAGCCCAGTGCAGCCTCCTCGCGGTCGAGGAAGACGAAGCCGTACACCGCCATGATGTCGAGCAGAGGTGCGAGTAGCGGTAGCAGCACCGTGAACAGCGTGATCAGTGGCATTCCCCGCCGCCCGAACCGGCCCGACGGCCTGCCCTCGACCACGGCGTGGCGGTGCTTCCACAAAGCCTGCATGGTGCCGAAACTCCACCGGTACCGTTGCCGCCACAGCTGCCGCAGGCCGGTCGGCGCCTCGGTCCAGGCGCGCGCCGACTCCTCGTAGACCACCCGCCAGCCGGCCCGCTGCACGGCGATGGTGAGGTCGGTGTCCTCGGCGAGGGTGTCGACGTGCAGGCCGCCCGCGTCAGCGAGGGCCTGGCGGCGGAACGCGCCCAGCGCTCCCGGAACGGTGGCGATGCAGCCGAGCGTGTCGTAGAGGCGGCGGTCGAGGTTGAAGCCGATGACGTACTCGATGTGCTGCCACTTGCCGAGCAGACCTCGTCGGTTGCCGACCTTGACGTTGCCGGACACCGCGCCGATGCCCGGGTCGGCGAACGGCTGCACGAGCCGGTGGACCGAGTCGGGTTCGACCACGGTGTCCGCGTCCACCATCACGATGATGTCGTGCCGGGCGAACGCGATGCCGGTGTTGAGGGCGGCCGCCTTTCCGCCGGATGGGGTTCGGATCACCCGGACGTTGCCCAGCCGTAAACCGTCGACCACCTCCCCAGTCGCATCGGTCGACGCGTCGTCCACGACGATCACCTCGACTCCCGCGTGCGCCGACGACGCCAGGGACCGCACCGCCGGCCCGATCGTCTTCGCCTCGTTGAATGCCGGCACGATGATCGAGACAGGATCGGTCACCGGCGGCCCCCAGGACCAGGTCGGTGCCCGACGCTGACGGGCGTGGCCCACTGCCAGCACGACAACCAGCACGGTCCGGGCGAGAGTCAGGGCGCCTGCGCAGAACAGCAGGTACCAGAGCAGCCGCAGGGTCAGATCAGCGGTCCGTACCATCCACACCAGCGCCCAGCCGCGGGACGACTCGGCGAACCCGGCCGGCGGGTTCGCTCCGGGGACCCGTCCGGCGAGCGCCTCCGAGACGGTGGCGAACCGATAACCCCGAGCCTGCAGGCGAGGGATCAGCCGGTCCAGCGCCGCGACCGTTTGCGATCGGTCGCCCCCTGCATCGTGCATGAGCACGATCGCTCCGGCACCGTCGCGCGGCGTGGCAAGGCGAAGAATCGTCTCGACGCCGGGACGCCGCCAGTCCTCGCTGTCCAGGTCGTTGAGCACGGTGCGGTAACCCTGGTGCCCGGCCTCGCGCAACGTCGTCATGTCGGTGTTGTCGATGGCGTCGATCACCGACGAGTACGGCGGACGGTACAGCGCGGTCGAGCGGCCAGTCGTGTACGCGATCGCCGCTCGCGTCGCCGCGTGTTCGAGATCGCGCAGCCAGGGCGGCAGTGCCGACACCCGTGGGTGGGTGAACGTGTGCACACCGATCTCATGGCCCTCGGCGACGATCTGCCGGCTCAGGTCCGCATTGCGGACGACCTGCGAGCCGAGCACGAAGAAGGTGGCGTGCGCCTGATGACGCCGCAGGACGTCGAGAACCTGGGGAGTCCATCGCGGGTCGGGACCGTCGTCGAAGGTCAGCACGATCGTCCGGCCGGGGATCCGGTAGGTGAGCGGCCGGGCACCGGTGAGGTCGATGACCGGGCCACCGCTGCGTACCGCCGTCGGCACGGCGTCGAACGGGCGAGTTTGTTGGGGAGCGCTGTCAGGCGCGAACTCCGAGCGCAGGTACGCCTCCACCAACAGCATGTTCCCGAGCACCGCGAGTATGGCGAGGACGAGCAGCGCACGCAGCAGGGATCGCCGGCGGCGCAGCGCCGGAATGTGCCCGGTGGTCGGAGCCGGTCCGGCCGGGCGGGTGGCGTGGTAGATGGTCATTCGAGACGGATCCCGGGTAGGTCCATGCCGAGCTGGCTCATCCAGAAACTCGCGAGCAGCAGCACAAGGAGGAGAACGAAGGCGTACGCGAGTCGCCGCAGACGTCTGCGTCGAAGTCCGTTGGGATCGGCGAAGACCGGCGGTGGCAGTTCATCGAGGGGTGCGATGTCGGTGCGGGCCTGTTCGATCGGCGATACCCGGCCGATCACAGGGCCGGACCGCACCCGCCCCGCGACGCGTCCCACCGCGCGGGGTGTCTCTCCTCGGCCAGCCAGCCGTCGTCGAGCCATGAATCGACGCTATGCGACGCCTGATGGATGGCACATGTCTCGAAAGTCCCGGAAGCCGCAGGCAAAAAGTCATCTCCCCGCCGCGATGGGCTGGCCGTCAAAGGCGGGCCGTAGGGCCCTACTGGGTTCTTGTCAGCGCGTCGATCATGGGGGTATGACCCGGTTGCGCTGGTCCGGGGATGATCAGGGGAGGCGTCATGACGCGTGTTGATCGAGTCATCAGCCCTCAGATGTACATCCATGGTGAGGTCGACGCGGATGCCACGGCGTACGCCGTCGAGAAGTTGGAGGCGGCGCTGCACCACGCGCCCGGAACCGTGCTGCGCATGTCGTTGACGCTCGACTCGGCTGCGCCCGGTCAACGGGTCGACGCCCATGTCGACGTCGGCGGGGTGGGCGTGCACGTCCACGCGGTGGGAGCCACGATGCAGGAGGCGACGGACCTGATGCAGGAACGCCTTCGTTCACGGTTGCGTCGCATCCGGCACCGGCGCGAGGGGAGCAGAGGCCGGCAGGCCGACGTGTGAAGCGCGCCAAGCGTGATCGCCGGTGAAGCGGGCGACTGGGGGCATCGAAATGAACCACATCGCTGATGATCGGGTCCGGCGGGTCCTGACTCGAGGCGTGCGAGCTGCCACCTCGGCCCCGTCATTGCACAACAGTCAACCCTGGTGGTTCCGGATCGACGGTGACACCGTCGAGGTGCACGCCGACTGGACTCGGAGGCTGGAGGTTCTCGACCCGTCTGGCCGGGAGTTGATGATCAGTGTCGGCGCTGCGGTCTTCACCCTCCGGGCGGCACTGCGGGGCGCCGGCTGGATACCCTAGTACGACGTCTCGGCCGGACCTGGACTGCCGGACCTTGTGGCCCGGGTTAGGGCCGGGACGCCGTCGTCGCCGTCAGCCGCCGCACGCGACCTCGCCGACAGCATCCTTCTCCGGCACACCAACCGGCGGCCGTTCCGTGCCGCGGTCGTGCCGGCCGACGACATCGAGCGGCTGCGCGAGGCCGCCGCCCTCGAGGGGCGCGGTCCTTGGTGTCGCCGGCGCGGCCAGCCGTACGATCATCGCCGGTCTCGGGCGGGCGGCGGAGCGCCGTCTACGTACCCACCGCGGCTATTACGGCGAACTGGGCCATTGGACACGTCCGGCGCCGGGCCGCCGTGACGGAATCCCGCCGACGGCGATCGGTCTGGTCATCCGCCTGGGCTATGGCGACCCGGCGCCTGCCACGCCCCGGCGCCCGTTGGCGGAAGTCCTTCGCTAATCAGGTGCGGTGGTCGTCAGAGCGGCCGGATGCCGCCGTCATCGGCGACCGTTGCTGCCGTTGACACCCGCGCCGGCTGGTTGGGATTCGTCTCGGGCGTGCGTCGTCTGCGGCGCTGCTGGACGAGAACGACGCCGGCTATCGCACTCGCCGAGGCGGCGATGGCCGCCCACGTCGCGGGCGTGCTCCACAACCGGGTGGGGACCTGCTGGGCGAGCATGAAGGTGCCCATGACCAGGACGAACCAACCGAACGATTTTCGGAGCACGTTCTCGCGGATGCGGCCGGTAAGCCGCCCGCCGAGGAGACTGCCGATGATCGCGGCGACGGTCACGGCGACGGCGAGTCCCCACGGGATTTCGACGCTGGACAGGTAGCCGGCCAGTCCGGCGAACGATTTCATGGCGATGACCAGCAGCGAGGTGCCGATGGCGATCGGCATCGGCAGGCCCCCGAGCAAGGCGAGCGCGGGCACGACGAGGAACCCGCCGCCGGCGCCGACCAGTCCGGTGATCAGCCCGACCACAATGCCGTCCAGGATCACCCGTGGCACCGGCAGTTCGTGCGGGACGGGCTCATCCGGACCCGGAGGCCGGCCGCGGATCATCGCGACGGCCGTGGCGAGCATCATCAGCGCGAAGCCGGCGAGCAGCACCGCGCCGGGGATGTAGGTGGCGACGCGGCCGCCGGCGTAGGCGCCTGTCATGCCGGCCAGTCCGAAGGTCAGCCCAGTGCGCCAGCGGACCCGGCCGGCGCGGGCGTGCGGGATCAGGCCGACGGCGCTGGTCGCGCCAACGACCAGCAGCGAAGTGGCGATGGCCTCCTTGGTGGGCAGGCCGGCGACGTAGATCAGCAGCGGTACGGCGAGGATGGATCCGCCGCCGCCGAGCAGGCCGAGGCTGACCCCGATCCCGGCGGCGAGGATCACCGTGACGACAAGCGCAGCAGTCATGACGTGCAGACAGGTAGTCCCGCGGCCGCGGCGTTGGTGAAGGCGTCGTCGACGGCGACGACGAGGCGGCCCGCCGCGGCGAGCAGGGAGGCGGCGATGGAGGCGCGGTATCCGGCGGCGCAGTGGACCCACACCTCGCCGTCCGGGATCTCGCCGAGGCGCCGGCGCAGGTCGTGCAGCGGGATGTGCACGGCGCCGGCGAGGTGACCGCCGGCGTGCTCGAGGTCTCGGCGGGTGTCGAGCACGACGACCGGCCGGTGGTGTCGGACCTGGGCGAGGTCGGCGAAGGTGGCACGCGGGAACGTGTGCAGGCCATGTCCGCCGGCCCAGTCGGCGGAGTCGCCGGTGGCGTGAGCGGCGGGCCGGTCGATGCCGATGCGGGCCAGTTCACGCTGCGCCTCGGCGACCTGCTCGGGGGTGTCGGCCAGCAGAGTGAGCGGAGTGCCCCAGGGGATGAGCCAGCCGAGGTAGGTGGCGAAGCTGCCGTCGAGGCCGAAGTTGAGTGTGCCGGCGACGTGGCCGGCCGCGAAGGCGACCCGGTTGCGCAGGTCGACGACCCATTCGCCGTCGGCGAGGCGCTTACGGATCTGTTCGGCGTCGGCGTGCTCGGGGGCGCTCAGATCGGGGGCGGCAGGGCCGGTGCTGTTGGCCGGTGCCATGTGGGCGTAGTAGGCAGGCCAGGCGTCCAGCCCGATCAGCAGGTCGTCGACGAACTCCTGCTCGGCCCGGTTCAGAACGGGGTTGGCGCGTCGCTCGGCGCCGATGGTGGAGGCGGTGGCTTCTGACTGGGTGGCGGAGCAGAAGCTGCCGAAGCCGTGGGTGGGATAGACGCCGGCGGTGTCGGGCAGCTCCCCGGCCAGCCGGTGGGCCGATTGGTACTGCAGGCGCACCAGGTCGTGGGTGTGCGCGGGGCCGAGCAGGTCGGGGCGGCCGACCGAGCCGTACAGCAGTGAGCCGCCGGAGAACACCGCCACCTGCTCGTTGTCGACGTCGAGCGCGTAGGACAGGTGGGTGAAGGTGTGCCCGGGGGTGGCGATCACGCGTACTCGCATGGTGTCGCCGACGGCGACGATGTCGCCGTCGCGGACCGGAACGCGGTCGAAGGTCACCGGGTCGTCGGCGTTGACGTGATACTGCGCGCCGGTCGCCTGGGCGAGGGCGTAGCCGCCAGTGACGTAGTCGTTGTGGATGTGCGTCTCGAAGACGTGGGTGATGGCGACGCCCTCGGCGGCGGCTAGGTCGAGGACACGGTCGATGTCGCGCTGCGGATCGACGACGAGCGCGCTGGTGCCGTCGTGCACCAGGTAGCTGCGGTCGCCGAGCGTGGGGGTGTCGATGGGCAGGACACGGAACACGGAGTGACTCCTTCGTTCGGTGGGGGAAGGCCCGGCTCAGACGGTGGCGTGGCGGCCGCGCACGACGGGGTGGCCCGCGCGCTGCCAAGCGGCGGTACCGCCGGCGACGGACCAGGCGTCGATGCCGGCGCGGTGCAGCAGGCCGGCGGCGGTGAGGCTGCGGTTGCCGCTTGCGCAGATCACGTAGACCGGCCGGTCCTTCGGCAGGTCACCGATGCGGGCGGCGAGCCGGGCCAGCGGCACGAGTTCGGCGCCGGGCACGTGTCCGGACAGGTATTCGAATGGTTCACGGACGTCGATCACGACGGCGCCGTCACGGTGGGCGGCGAACGTCACGACGTCGACTTCACACACGGTGCGCTCCTCTCGATCACATACCCCCGGGGGTATCCGAGAACGACCATAGCGCGGTTCTCGGTGCTGTCGTCAAGCCCTCAGCAGTCAGGAATAGATACCCCCGGGGGTACCGTTGAAGATGGCAACGGCTGACAAAGAGCGGAGGGGCATCATGAGTGTGCTCAACCTGACCATGAAGACGTTCGAGGAGGTCGTCTCCCGCGACGGCGTCGTGCTGGTCGACTGGTGGGCGTCCTGGTGCGGCCCGTGCCACCGCTTCGCGCCCGTCTTCGAGCAGGCCGGCAAGCGACACCCGGACATCGTCTTCGGGAAGGTCGACACCGAGGCCGAGCAGGACCTGGCGATCGCCGCCCGAATCTCCTCGATACCGACGCTGATGGCCTTCCGCGACGGGATCCTGGTCTTCTCGCAACCCGGCGCGTTTCCGCCGGCGGCACTTGAGGAGCTCATCACCGCCGTGCGCGGCCTGGACATGGAGCAGGTGCGCAGTGAGACCACCGCGCAACACTGATCTCAGGTACCCGCCCGGGTATGCTCGTCATCCGACTGCAACGGGGGAGGTGTGGGCATGGAGATCGACGGCGACGCCCTGGTAGACGTGATCAAGCGGTTGCGCCGGGCCGAAGGGCAGATCCGCGGCATCATCGCCATGCTGGAGTCCGGCCGCGACTGCGCCGATGTGGTGACCCAGCTCGCTGCGGTGTCCCGGGCGCTGGACCGGGCCGGCTTCAAAATCATCGCGACCGGCCTGCGGCAGTGCGTGACCGCGGAACAGGACGGCAAGGAACCCACCGTCGACATCGCCCAGCTGGAGAAGCTCTTCCTGTCGCTGGCCTGATGGTGCCGCCCGCTCGCTCTGGCGAGGGCGTCCAGGGCGGCCGCAGCCTGATCGATGACTCCTCCGGCTCGAGTCGTCCGGTGGGCCTGGATCATGGCTCGCTGGCTGCCGGACCAACGACCCCTGACAAGGGGCACTCCGGCCCTCCACACCCCCACTGCCGGCGCCGATACTTAAGTTGTCAGAGCGAGGTGTGCATATTCTGGACATCACCGCCGCTGACCATGGGCTGGTAGACATACGGCAACTGCCCGAACAGGGCGGGGCGGACCGAGGGAATACTCCCCGCGCCTACATGCGAGGTTCGACTCCTCGCCCGGCCCCCTGGCGATCGGCACCCACATTCTCACTGGACCGATCTGTGTGGTGGTCTGCCTGGTCGCTTTCTTCTTATCGGCTGCTGGATGTCCGGTTGGGAACGCGGTGCCGAGCGGCCATGACGGCACCGTCCGCGGGACTCGTGGCCCTACCCGGCGCAGCCGGCGCCGGGTGACGATGGGAGTGGAAAGGTGGTCGGTGATGTACGGACGGATCTCGGTCGGCGTCATCGGCGCGGCACCAGCGGAGGCCGCGCTGCGATTGGGCTTCACCGAGGCGGAGCGGCGCGGCGCGACGTTGACCGTGATCGCGGCCGGACCCGCGCAGGCTTCCGGTGACGCGCCGGTGCGTGATCTGCTGCGGCAAGGGGCGCGGCGGCATCCGGGCGTCGAGGTGACGTTCTCCGTACGGCGGGCCGTGGACGCGGTCGTGACGCTTGCCGCGGTGAGCCGGTCCTGCGACCTGATGATCGTGCCGCAAGGCGGCGATGCCGCGTCCGTCGCAGCGGCGTCGGTGCTGACCCGGCGGGCGCACAGTCCGCTGGTCGTGATCAGCGGGTCAGCGGGGCAAGGCGAGGCCGGAACGGGCACGGATGAGCTCCGACTCCGTCGGGAACGGCATCGTGATCGGCGTTCCCGGCGGCGAGGCGTCGTCCGTTCGGCTGCGAGTCCGAGACAAGACAGAGGGCCTACCGTCCGTAGCCGTCTGCACCCCGTGGCGTAAGACCGCGGAGCTGCCGGGCGACCGACGCAAGGGTATTTTGGGCATCGATGTGGACCGCTCGGCCCGAGGCGGATGCCATTGGCCATCGCTAGGCTGAGCCAATCTGCGGGCCCGAGGAGGCATCATGCCACCGGAGACGCACGAAGGACTGCCGCCGCCTACGATCGTCAGTGCACCGGCTCTGACTGAGTTGTTCGACGCGCTGCACGCGCGCGGCTACACGATCGTCGGGCCAACGGCCCGCGACGGGGCGATCATGCTCGCCGAGCTGTCCTCCGCCGCCGAGCTGCCGTACGGCTGGGGTGTCGAAACCGAAGCCGGCCGCTACCGGCTGCGCGCTCGCGGCGATCCGGCGGCGTTCGGTCATTCGGCCGGACCGCAATCCTGGAAGGACGTGCTGCACCCGCCGCGCGCCAAGCTCTGGGAGGCGGACCGCACGCCCGACGGCGGCGTGGTGGTGACCGAAGCGGTGGAGCGGCACCGGTACGCGTTGCTCGGCGTCCGGCCGTGCGACATAGCCGCGATCCGGATCCTGGACCGGGTGCTGACCGGCGGCCGGCACGTGGACTCGCGGTACGCCGGGCGCCGGGACGGCAACTTCGTGATCGCCGTCGAGTGCACCGAACCGGGCGCGACCTGCTTCTGCACCTCGATGGGGACCGGCCCGCACGCGGACGCCGGCTTCGACCTCGCCATGACCGAGCTGGTCGACGGCGGCGACCACCGGTTCCTCGTACGTGCCGGAACCCTCGCGGGGGCCGAGGTGCTGTCCGCGTTGCCCGGGCGGCCGGCCGACGACGCGACGGTGTCGTACGCCGCCGGTGCGGTGGCGCAGGCCGCGACGATGATGGGCCGGTCGATGCCGGGCGAGGGCCTGCCGGATCTGCTGGCCGCCAGCCGCGAGTCGCCGCATTGGGACGATGTGGCTTCGCGTTGTCTCACCTGTGGCAACTGCACCATGGTCTGCCCCACCTGCTTCTGCAGCACCACCGAGGACGTCACCGATCTCACCGGCGACCACTCGGAACGGTGGCGCCGCTCGGACTCCTGCTTCGACCTGGATTTCTCGTACCTGCACGGGGGCAGCGTGCGCACCAGCGGCCAGTCGCGGTACCGGCAGTGGATCACCCACAAGCTCGGCACCTGGCACGAGCAGTTCGGCTCGTCGGGCTGCGTCGGCTGCGGCCGGTGCATCGCCTGGTGCCCGACCGGGATCGACATCACCCAGGAGGTGGCCGCGTTGTCCGCCCTGCAGGTGGCGGCGTCCCCGCCGGAGGAGGCGCCATGAGCACGGACCTCACCGATCGGGTGGCGGCCCTGCCGTTCTTCGCCGGGCTACCGCCGCGACTGCTGCATGGACTCTGCGCCGATGGCAGCGCCGTTTCGTACCCGGCGGGAGAGCGGATCTTCGCCGAGGGCGGCGACGCGGACCGGTTCTGGCTGATCGAGGACGGCAGTGTGGCCCTGGACCTGCGTGTGCCGGGGCGCGGTGATCAGGTGATCGAGACGCTGGCGGCGGGGACCGTGCTGGGCTGGTCCTGGCTGTATCCGCCGTACCGCTGGAACTTCGGCGCGGTCGCCCGGTCACCGGTGCAGGCAGTGGTCTTCGACGCTGTCGCGGTGCGCCGCCGTTGTGACGCGGATTCGAGGTTCGGTTACGCGATGCTGCGCCGGTTCACGCCGGTCATCACCGAGCGCCTGCACGCCACCCGGTTGCGGTTGCTCGACCTGTACGCCACCGCGGCACAGGTGAGGCAGCCGTGAGCGCACCGGCCCTGGTCGCCGAGGTCGGCGCGGCGGTTCCCCGGCCGTACCGGGTGATCTCCCGGCGCGTCGACACCGCTGACACGGTCACGCTCACCCTCGAGCACGACGGCAGCCCGCTGGCGGAGTTCGTGCCGGGACAGTTCGCGATGCTCACGGCGTACGGGATCGGTGAGGTCCCGATCTCGGTGAGCGGGATCGGCGGGCCCGGGGAGGGCCGGGCCCGGCGGCTGGTGCACACGCTGCGCGCGGTCGGCGCGGTGACCAGAGCCTTGCACGCCACCCGGCCCGGCGGCGTGATCGGCGTGCGCGGACCGTTCGGTACCACCTGGGACGAGGCTTCGGCGGCCGGCCAAGACGTGCTGATCGTCGCCGGCGGGATCGGGCTGGCCCCGTTGCGCCCGGTCGTGGAGGCGGTGCTAGCGGCCCGGTCCCGATACGGGCGGGTGGCGCTGCTGATCGGCGGCCGCACGCCGGCCGATCTGCTCTACCGCGACGAGCTGGCGAAGTGGATTGCCGGCGGTGTGGAGGTGGCAGTGACCGTCGACCGGCCGGCCGAGGGCTGGACAGGTCATGTCGGCGTGGTCACCACCCTGATCCCCACAGTTCGCTTCGATCCAGCCCTGACCGTGGCGTTTCTCTGCGGACCGGAGGTCATGATGCGGTTCGCCGCTCAGGCGCTGATCGCCCAGGGTGTCCCGGCCGGGCAGGTGCGGGTGTCGCTGGAGCGCAACATGCGCTGTGGGGTGGGCTGGTGCGGGCACTGTCAGCTGGGCCCGTTGCTGGTCTGCCGGGACGGTCCGGTGGTCGACTACGCGCGGGCCGAGCCGCTGATCTCAGTGCGGGAGTTGTGATGGCCGCCGACCGGCCGACCCTGGCCGTGTGGAAGTTCGCGTCCTGCGACGGCTGCCAGCTGACCCTGCTCGACTGCGAGGACGAACTGCTGGCCGTCGCCGACCGGGTGCACATCGCCCACTTCCTGGAGGCGACCCGCACCGTCGAACCCGGCCCCTACGACGTGTCCCTGGTGGAGGGCTCGATCACGACGCAAGCCGACGTGGAACGCATCCACCGGGTCCGCGAGATGTCCGGCACCGTGGTGACGATCGGCGCCTGCGCCACCGCCGGCGGCGTCCAGGCGCTGCGCAACTTCGCCGACGTCGACGAGTTCACGGCGCTGGTCTACGCCCGGCCTGACTACATCTCCACCCTGGCCACCTCCACCCCGATCGCCGCGCACATCGACGTCGACTACGAACTGCACGGCTGTCCGATCGACCGCCGACAGCTCCTGGAGGTCATCACCGCGCTGCTGGCCGGCCGCAAGCCGAACATCCCCGCACACAGCGTCTGCTTCGAATGCAAGCAGCGGCACAACGTCTGCGTCGTCGTCGCCCACGGCACCCCCTGCCTCGGGCCGGTGACGCACGCCGGCTGCGGCGCATTGTGCCCGGCACACCACCGCGGCTGCTACGGCTGCTTCGGCCCGATGGAAAGCCCCAACGCCGCCGCGCAAGCGGGCCTGCTGCGCGCCACCGGCATGTCCGAGGACGACGTGGTACGCGCCTACCGCACGTTCAACACCTCAGCGTTCATCGAATTGTCCCGGGTGACCGTCGGGCCGCCACCCGCGACCGGCCCGCGTGATGTCCCGCGGGAGCCGACATGACCCATCGGTCCGATCGCACGCTCGACGTCCGCGCCCTGGCCCGGGTGGAGGGCGAAGGCGCGATGCACATCCGGGTCCGCGACGGTGCGGTCGACGACGTGCGCCTGGAGATCTACGAGCCGCCCCGGTTCTTCGAGGCGTTCCTGCGGGGCCGCCGGTACACCGAACCTCCCGACATCACCGCCCGCATCTGCGGTATCTGCCCGGTGGCGTACCAGATGAGCGCCTGCGCGGCGATCGAGGATGCCTGCGGCGTGCAGGTAGGCGGGTCGATCGCGGCGCTGCGCCGGCTGCTCTACTGCGGCGAATGGATCGAGAGTCACACCCTGCACATCTATCTGCTGCACGCACCCGACTTCCTCGGCTACCCGAGCGCGCTGGACATGGCCAAGGACCGGCGTGACCTGGTCGAACGCGGCCTGGCGCTGAAGAAGGCCGGCAACGACATCCTGGAACTGCTGGGTGGGCGGGCCATCCACCCGGTCAACGTGCGGGTCGGCGGCTTCTACCGCGTGCCGCTGCCGCGCGAGCTCATACCGTTGCGCGACACCCTGCGCGCAGCCCTGCGCCAGGCCCTGGACACAGTGCAATGGGTGGCCGGATTCGACTTCCCGGACTTCCACCACGATCACGAGCTCCTCGCCCTGACCACCCCGGGCCGATACGCCATCGAGTCCGGCACCGTCGCCACCACGGGCGGGCGCGGCTTCCCCCCGCAGCAGTTCGAGGACCACGTGATCGAGGAGCACGTGCCGCACTCCACCGCGCTGCACGCCCACCTGGCCGGTCGCGGCGCCTACCTGACCGGGCCGGCCGCCCGCTACACCCTGAACCGACGATGGCTGTCCCCGCTGGCCACCCAGGCGGCCACCGCCGCCGGGATGGGCGCCGACTGCCGCAACCCGTACCGCAGCGTCGTAGTGCGGGCGGTCGAGACGGTGTACGCCGTGGAGGAGGCGCTGCGGCTCATCGACGAGTACGAGCCGCCGGTCCGCCCGTACCTGGACGTGCCGGGGCGTGCCGCCGTCGGCTACGGCGCCACCGAGGCACCGCGCGGCATCCTCTTCCACCGGTACGGCCTGGACGCCGACGGCCTGGTCACCTCGGCACGCATCGTCCCGCCCACGTCCCAGAACCAGGCCGCCATCGAGGACGATCTGCGCCGGTTCGTCGCAGCCCGGCTGGACCTCGACGACGAGCGACTCACCCGCGAGTGCGAACAGGCGATCCGCAACTACGACCCGTGCATCTCATGCGCCACCCACTTCCTCGACCTCACCGTGGACCGGGAATGACCACCGCATCCTCGGGCCGCCGGGTGGTGATCGGGGTCGGCAACGAGTACCGGCGTGACGACGGGTTCGGCCCCCTCGTCGTCGCAGCGCTCGCCGACCGGCGCACCCGCGAACCCGGACTGGCCGCCGTCGAACTGCGCACCAGCGACGGCGAACCGGCCCGGCTGCTGGATCTGTGGGCCGGCGCCGACCTGGCGGTGGTGGTCGACGCCGTCCGCGACGGCGGTGACGCCCCGGGCCGCAGATACGAGCTGGTCCTCGACGAGTTGGACGGCCTGGGCGGGGACGCCTCGGCCAGCTCCCACGGAATCGGGCTGGGCAGCACCGTGGCGCTGGCCCGGGTACTCGACCGGCTACCCCGGCGGCTGGTGGTACTCGCCGTGTCCGGCCACGAATTCGGCTTCGGCGTCGAGCTCACCCCACAGGTGGCCGCCATGGTGCAGCCGGTGGCCCGGCGAGCCGCCGAACTGTTGGACCTCCGAGATCCCTGAAACGCCGATCTCTTCTCGGGGGACTGCCGACAGCCGGATGTGGAGGTGCCACCCTTGCGGGTCTGCCGGTCCGGTCGCCCGGCGAGGACGCGGCGCATCAGCCGCTGGGTCCGCGTGGCGGTGCCGTCGTGTCGAGCACGTGCCGACGCCGCGTGTACTCCTCTTCATCGATATCTCCGCGGGCGAACCGTTCGGCGAGCATCTGTTGCGGTGTCGGGCCATAGGTCACGGGCCCGGCACGCCGCGCGTCGCGGCCTGTGTAGCGAACCATCGCGACGATGCCGGCAATCACCAATGCCCAGAACAGCAGGCTGCTCACGGTCATGAGCACCATGGCCCAACCGCCTATTCCGTTGCCGTAGTACATCATGGTGATCTCCTTTCGGTACGCACCGGCAGTTGCCGCCCGGCGACGGGCTCGCGGGTATCTGCCCCCACCCTGCTACCTGCCACTCGGGCCGGGTACCGGCCAACGACACGCCGTCGGGGCCGAACGTCCCATCCCGGCGGGTAGGGGAACCAGGTTGGGAGGAGCCCGGAGCTGCTCCACGGTGAGTGGAAAGGGCAGGTAGCCGGACGGAGGTTCCGCAGGGCATGTTGACTCTCCTTTGATGGTGGGGCGGCGAACCGCCCCACCACTGGGATCACCGGGTCGACCAGCGGGTGAAGGCGGCCAGGTGCCGCTCCGAGGCCGACAGCAGGCGCGCGTAGACCTGTTTGACGTCGGCGGCGGTCAGCCCGTTGGCGGCGGCCTTCAGGTCGGCGATGTCGGCACGTTCGACCTGCTGCCCGGCGCTCAGGGCCGCGGACAGGCTCTTCTCACCCTGCGCGAGCAGCTTGTCGTACGTGGCCTGGACTGCGGGGTCCGTGAACTTGCCGGCCGCCTGGTTCAAGGTCGGGTCGCTCAGGTCGTAACGCTCCAGCAGCGTGCGTACGGCGGTCAGGTGATGGGTCTCGGCCGCAGCGATGTGGTCGAAGACGGCCGCGTCGTAGCGGGCGGCGAACGCCGCGTACAGGTCGCGGGCGAGCTTCTCCTCCTCTGCCATCGACGCCAGCGTCGCCTTCTGGGCCTCGGTGAGCGTGCCCTGCTCGGCCGTGACAGACAGCCCCATGCAGGTTCCGTCCCCGTAGCCGGAACCGTGCCCGGCTCCCATGCCGTTACCGTATCCGGGTCCCATGCCGTGGCCGTAGCCGTCGCGGTCCGCGGTGGCCGCGCTGGTCGGGGCCGGCCCTGCGAACGGGCCGTGACCGGCCAGCGCCGGAGCCGCCACCGCCAGCCCACCCAGGCCGAGCACGCCGGCCGCCACGAAAGTTGCCGCGCGGCGAGTGGTGGTCTTCATGACTTCTCCCTTCCTTCACCCCTACCGTGGCTCGCCGTCGTGGCAGCGGCGTGGAGTCGGTATGCAGGCGGTGTGGAGAACTTGCCGGGGATGACTTACCGGGCACTGGCCAGTTCGCCGACGACCTTGTCGATGTCGCAGCTCGAACCGCGGTTGAACGGCAGGCGTGACAGCAGCGCGCCCATGACACAGCTGTTGGTCAGGGCCGCCAGAACCAGTCCGGCACCGATGGCGGCCGCGAACCATTGAGCTCCGGGAAGTACCAGGCCGGCGGCCACGCCGAGCAGCACCAGTGCGCCGGCGACCAGCCGGACCTGCCGCTCGATGTCCCAGCGGCGGCGGCCACGCTTGACCGGCCCGCCCGCCGCTTCCCAGGCGAGCACGCCGCCGTCGAGCACGTGCACGTTGGTCATGCCGATCTCGGTCAGCAGCTTTTCGGCCTGTCCGGCCCGTATCCCGGACCGGCAGACCAGCACGACCTCGTCGAGGTGGGCTCGCAGTTCGCCGCGGTGCTCGCGCAGCAGGTGCAGCGGCACGTTGTACGCGCCGGGAATGTGCATGGCCTCGAACTCGGCGGGCTCCCGCACATCCAGCAGCCGCGGTCCGTCACCGGCGGCGAGCCACTCGCGCAGGATCGCGCTGTCGATCCGCACCGGGTGCGCCGGTTTGTCGAAGGTACTCACAACTCAGTCACTCCTCGTTTGAGCGATCAGGCAGGAACGGCGGAGGTTGCGCGGCATCCGGGCGCGCTAAGACTTATTCGGACGAACCGGAGCCTGCATACCCCTGGGGGTATGCTCGACTTTAGCCGGGGCGCTGGTCGACGCCAAGTCATGGCGATGGCGTGAGCTAACGGACGGGACGGCCCGCCGCCCACCGGCGTCGTACCATCTCGTCGCGGTCCTCCTCGTCCAAACGCTGGGCGATCTCCTGGAGGGCCTGCTCGCAGGTGGGGATCCAGCGTTCGGTGAGGGCGTGCAGCCGGCGGCGAGTCCGGGAGATCTCCGTTTCGACAGTTCGCCGGGCCGCTGCGGAGCACGCCACACGTACCGCTGCCCGCAGGCTCTCGCCCGCGGCGGCGGCAGCGGCGGCGGTGACCGGTCCACAGGGGTCCGGCCGGACCACGTCGATCGTCGCCGAGCTGGGAAACCGGGTGCCCATGATCTCGAGCCAACTGAGCGTGACCGTGGCCGCGCCGGGTGGTGCCGCGAGCCGCAGGCCGCGCCGGCCGCCGAGGATCGCCGCGCGTGTCACGGCCCGGTCGAGTGCGCTGGTGGCGGCCTGCCAGGCGCGGATGTCCTCGTCGGCCTCCCGCCGGATGCGCGCCTGCTCTGCGCGCAGGATGCGCAGCTTGCGATCCAGCAGGTCGACGGCCCGCTGCGCACTGCTGAGGCGGCGCAGCAGCAGCAACCGTCCGGCGCGCCCGGTCACGCGTCGGTCAGCCATCGCGATCTCCCAGGTGGGCGGCAACCTGTGCGGCCGGCAGCATGGTCAATTCCCGCCGAGGGAGCTCCGCTAACGACCGCCAGGCCCGGTCCAGCGTGTCGTCCATGCTGCGGGTCTCGTCGCGGCGCTGATTCAAGAACACATCGGTGAAGGTGTGTTCGAACCTCAGGTAGCTGCGGTCGGTGTCGGAGAGCGCGTCGGCGCCCACGAGTTCGGCGAGTTCCCGGGCCTGCCGGGCCCGGTCAAGTGCGGCGAGGACCTGCGCGGCCAGGTCGAGGTGGTCGGCGCGGGTGTGGCCGGGACCGGCGCCGCGGCGCATGAGCCGCGACAGCGACGCCAGTGGGTCTACGGGTGGGTAGACCTCGCGGGCGGCGACGTCGGGGGAGAGCAGCACCTGGCCTTCGGTGATGTACCCGGTGAGGTCCGGCACCGGATGGGTGATGTCACCGGCGGGCATCGTGAGGATCGGTAGCAGGGTCACCGAGCCCGGTCGTCCGCGGATCCGGCCGCACCGTTCGTAGAGTGAGGCCAGGTCGCTGTAGAGATAGCCGGGGTAGGCGCGCCGGGCGGGTATCTCGCCGCGAGCGGCGGACACTTCGCGCAGGGCCTCGCAGTAGCTGGTCATGTCGGCCATCACGACGAGCAGGTGCCTGCCCAGATCGTGTGCGAGGTGCTCGGCGATGGTCAGTGCCAGCCGTGGCGTGAGCAGCCGTTCGACGACCGGGTCGTCGGCCAGGTTGAGCAGCAGCGTCAGCTCGCCGGCCGCGGAGCGTCGTTCGAGGGCGTCCCGTGCGGCGTCGGCGTCGGCCGCCGTGAGCCCCATCGCCGCGAAGACCACGCTGAACGGCTCGTCCTGGACGTTCGCCTGCGCCGCGATTTGGGTCGCGAGCTCCAGGTGTGGCATGCCGGCGACCGAGAACACCGGTAGCTTCTGACCGCGTACCAGGGTAGTCAGTCCGTCGATGACCGAGACTCCGGTGAGAACGGCCTGCTCAGGTGGGTCGCGCCAGGTGGGATTGAGCGGGTTGCCGGCGACTGCCGCCCGCTCGGCGGCGAGGATCGGCGGACCACCGTCGAGCGGCTCGCCGCGGCCGTTGCAGATGCGCCCGAGCCAGCCGGGGCCGACCGGGATGTGCAGCGGCTCGCCGTCGAAGCCGATCCGGGTGGACTCCAGATCGAGGCTCTCACTGCCCTCCAACAGCTGGACGACGGCCAGGTCCCGGTCGACCTCGAGGACGAGCCCGTGCCGGGTTCCGGTCCCGGTGCGGATTCGCGCGTACTCGTCCCAGCCGACGCCCTGCACGCCGCGGACGACCAGCAGGGGGCCGCGTAGTTCCTCGACCGTCTCGTACTCGACCGGTGGCACGGTCATGTCAGCTCACCTCTCTCAACCGGGCAAGCAGGACGTGCGCGCGTTGCCGTACGCCTTCGGCGTCGGCCGGACCGGTTTCCTCCCGCGCCCGCAGAAGGACGGATAAGTCGCTGTTCTCCAATACGGCGGCCGGTACGCCGGAGGCCACCGCCTGATCGGCCGCCTCGGCGACGGCCAGCACGGCGTCGATGAGGGCGGCGGTCTTGGCCGGCGTGCTGTAGCCGTCGTTGCCCGATGACGCGTTCTGTTGCAGAACCGCCTCCCGGATCAGCCGGCCGGCCAGCATCGTCATGCGCTCGTGCCCGGGAAGCGCACCGGTGCCGACCAGCTGGGCGAGATCGGCCAGCCGGTCCGCCTCGGCGAGCAGCGACACGGTCCGGGCCCGGCGTGGCGCCCAGCCGGCGTCGCCGTTGCGGGCCTGCCAGGCACCGACGATCTCGACGTCACGACAGTAGGAGCCACGCCAGGCGACGGCCGGGTAGTGCCGCGCGTAGGCCAGCTCCCGGTCGAGCATCCACACCGACCGGACGAACCGCTGGGTGTGCGCGGTGACCGGTTCGGTCATGTCACCACCAGGCGGCGACACCGCTCCGATGATGCTCACCGAGCCAGTGCCGCCGCCCAGCGGCGTAACCAGGGACGCGCGTTCGTAGAACGCCGCCAGGGCGGAGGCGAGCCCGGCCGGATAGCCCTCCTCGGCGGGCAGTGCTCCGCTGCGCGAGGCGAACTCCCGCAGGGCCTCCGCCCACCGTGACGTGGAGTCGGCGATGACGACCGCGTCGTAACCCATGTCCCGGTAGTACTCGGCAACGGTCACACCCGTGTGGATGCTCGCCTCACGCGCCATGATCGGCATGTTCGAGGTGTTGGCGATGATCACCGTACGGTCGGCGAGCGCGCCCCCGCTGCGTGGATCGATCAGGGCCGCCAGATCGGTGAGCACGTCGGCCAGCTCGTTGCCCCGTTCGCCGCAGCCGACGTAGACGAGCACGTCGGCGGTGCACCACTTGGCGATCTGCTGCAGCAGCACCGTTTTTCCGGTGCCGAACCCACCGGGGACGGCGGCCGTGCCCCCCTTGCACAGGGGGAAGACGGCGTCGACGATCCGCTGTCCGGTCAGCAGCGGTGGGGCGTCGCTGTGGCGCTGCTGGTACGGGCGCGGCAGGCGGACCGGCCACCAATCCGCGAGGGGTACGGCGGTTTCGCCCACCCGGGCTACCGGTTCGTCGTCGCGGTAGCGGCCGTCCTCGGCCAGAGCGGTCAGCGCGCCATGGACACCGGGCGGCACCAGCACACGATGCGGCACCGGACCGGCATCGTCGACGGTGCCCAGCAGTTTTCCGGGGCCGAGAACGTCACCGATCTTCGCTTCGGCCGGGGTGAAGCGCCACCGCCGGATCTGGTTACCAGGCACGGTGCCGGGAGCCAGCCAGATGGGAGCGGGCTTCAGCGGCCGCAGCAGGCCGTCGTAGACGCCGCCGAGCAGCCCGGGGCCGAGGCGGGCGGCGAGTGGCCGCCCGAGCGGGTGTACGGGCTGGCCGGGCCGCAGGCCACCGGTGTACTCATAAGCCTGGACCACGGCGGTGGCCCGGCCGTTCCCGGCTGATCGCAACGAGACGACCTCCGCCAGCAGGCGTTGCGGGCCGAGTTCGACGAGTTCGGCCATGGCCACGGCGGTGAGCTCGTCGACCTCGATGAGCGGCCCGTTGACGCGTCGTATCCGTCCGGGGTTCATGGTTGGTTCCACCTTGCGGCGCTTTGCTCCGCCGCGCGTTCCGCGAAGCCGGCGAGAGAGAGGTCAAGCCGGCGTCCGCCGGCGCGAGCGATGATTCCGCCGTCCGGGGCGTCGCGGATCTCAAGCGACGGGCCGAGTTCCGCGCGCGCCATCTGCTCCAGCCGTTGTCGCACCTGCGGGTCGCCGACGAAGCCGGTGACGGCTTCCCGGGCGCAGGCGCGCATCCGGTCGTACGCCTGCTTGCCGGCGGCCAGGACGACCGCACGGGCGGCGCGACGTTGCCGGGCCCGTTCGGCGGCGAGCGCGGTGGTGGCGTCCGCAGCGCCGCGACTCTGCGCCTCGGCCACGATCTGTGCGGCCTGCCGGCGGGCGTCGGCCAGGATCCGCGCAGCGTGTGCGTCGGCCCGTGCCAACTCGGCTGTGGCGTCCTGCTCGGCGGCCGCCAGCAGGGCGGAACGGACCGGCGTCAGGGCCTCAGTCAGCGGTTGCACGGCAGGATCACTGTCAGCGGCAGGCTCGGTGGTGCGGCGACGGCGTTCACGGCAGCGGCAGCCGTGGGAGTCAGGATCACCACTGCCACGTCGGCGGGCAGGGATCGCCAGGCGGCACGTACCTGGTCCGGCTGCTCGGCCACGATGACGAGCGCGCCGGCGAGTGCGTAGCCGCGTACCTGCGTCTCCTCGCCCAGGGCGGCGATGCGACTCATGGTCAAGCCCTGCCGATCAGGATGATCGCGACGATCAGGCCGTAGATGGCGATGCCCTCGGCCAGGCCGACGATCACCATGGCGCGGCCGAACAGCTCGGGACGCTCGCTCATCGCGGCCAGGGCCGCGGCTCCCGTGTACGCGACGGCGATCGCGGCCCCGATCGAGGAGCCGACGACCGCGATCGCCGCGGCCAGCAGAGCCATGCCTCCGCCGCCGCTCTCCGCGGCCGCTGCGACCAGCATCGGTGACGCGATCAGCCAGGCGTTCATCTCTCACTCCTCGGTGGCGGTGGGTACGAGGTGCTCCGTGGCCGGCAGATGCCAGGGCCGGAAGGGGCGCCCCTCGAGTTGGAAGATCTTGGAGAACAGCTCGTAGTACTCCAGGCGAAGGGCCTGCACACCGGCCACCAGCGCCTCCAGCCCGAAGGCGAGCGCGTTGCCGATGACGAAGACCAGCACGGCACCGGCCACGGCGAGAGCACCTCGGCCAGTCAGCGCCGCCGTTGCCGTCCAGACGATCCACCCCAACGCGGCATGGGTGATGCCGAACGCGGCGAGGCGGGCGAACGACAGCAGGTTCGCGCCGAGCCGGATCACCATGTCGAACAGCTCGACAGCGGCCTGGGTGGCGCCGGCGGCTTTGCCTCCTGCACTGACCAGCAGGCCGATGTACGCGAGTATCAGAGCCACCGTGGCCAGTGCGGCCGCCGTGGCGCCGACCCAGGGCCAATGCTGCCACCAGCTCAACCCGGCCAGCGCGGTTGCGAGGAACAGCAGGCAGCCGGCGAGCCCGGAGGGTGCGTACAGGGCGAGGGCCCAGCCGCCCTCGCGGACGCGGTTGACCGTGCCGAGCGCGTACGCGCCGGCAAGCAGCACCGCGCCCAGCGCCATCCCGGCGGTGAGCAGTACGACCGGCTGCTCCATGGGGGCCAGCCACAGAGTGGGAACCAGCCCGGTGGGGCCGAACGCCTCCCCGTAAAGCAGGCCGAAGACCGTGGCGGCGGCTCCGGCACTGGCGACGAACAGCCAATGCGGCCGCAGCCCGGCCAGGCGGCGTGGCCGGCCACGCCGGATCAGCAGTGCGATGGCCACGAGCAGCAATCCGTGCCCGACGTCGCCGAACATCGCACCGAACAACACGACGTACGCCAGGCCGGCCAGCAGCGTGGGGTCGATGTCGGCGTACGGGACTGTGGTGTACGTGTCGATCAACGGCGCGAAAGCGGTGTGCCGGGGTGTAGCTGGAAGCATGGTCGGCGGGTCGATGCCGCGTGGCCTCGGTAGTGCGACCGCCGTCGCGCCCAACGGCCGCAGCAGGTCCTGCAGCACCGGCAGCTGCGCCTGTGGGGTCCACCCGGCGATCGCGGCGATCTCTCCCTCGATGCTGGCGACGGCGGTGTGCCGGGCCAGTTGGACCTCACCGGCGAGCAGGCCGGCGCGACCGTCGCGTTCCCATGCCGCCAGGTCAGGGGTACCGGTGAACAGCAGCGCGGCCGGCTTTCCCGCCGTGCTCAGACGCCGCAGGCGGTGACCCGCCTCGCCGTTGCCGTTGCCGTCGGGTGTGTCGAACTCGACGCAGCCGGCATCGGCCAGACGGATCAGGGCAGCGCGCAGTGCGCCGCGCGGGGCGACCACGGCGATGCGGGTCATTGGCACCGGTTTCAGTAGCTCACGCCAGGACATCGAACACCTCCGAGACCGAGCCGCGTGCCGCCGTCTCCAGCGCCGCTCGCAGCTGCCAGGCATCGACGGCGAGCAGCGAGGCCGCACCGATCGGCCGCTGTTCGTCGAAGGTGGTGGCGGCCAGCAACCTGTCACCGTCGCTGCGCACCCTCCGCCACCAGCTGATCTGCGCCTGCCACGGATCTAGGGCACTCGCGTCGGTCACAGCCCATCGCGCGTCCGGGCGCAGGCTGGCCCGGAATTGGGACAACGACTCGGCGTGCAGACAACGGGTACCGAGGACCCGGCCTGCGGCGGTCAGCGCGGCCGGGGGCAGTGTGCGGCGGTCGGTAAAAAGCTCATCAGCCACCAGCAAGGCGACGCCGCCGGCCACCCACGGGTGCGTTTGCGGCGCGTGGGCCGCGAGCCGTTCGCCCCAGGACAGCCGCATCCCGCGGACGATGTCTGCCGGATCGCTGCTGCCCGGATCACCCCATGGCGAGGCCGCGAGCACGGCACGGATCTGCTCGCCGGTGTGCGCCTCGGAAAGCCGGGCTCCTGCTGTGGCCAGCGAGCCCGGGCGGAAGACGGCGCCGCCGTCGCCGTGCAGGCGCTCCTCGACATTGGCGATCTCGAACCAGCCGGCGAGCAGACGCAGGGTCTGTGCGCCGCGTGGAGGCAGCCAGCCGGCCAGCACGCGTAGATGCCACAGCAGCGTCTCGGCCAGGCCGCGCTCGGCTTCGGCCAGGCTCTGACCTGGGTGGGTGTGCCGCCTGTACGGGCCGCCGGCGAGCATGCTGAGCGCATGCGGCAGGTCAGTGCAGGCGGCCACGGCTGTCACGGTGTCGCGGCCGAGACGACGCCGCGCGAGGGCGGTGGCGCGGGCTCCCGCGGCTACCCACCCGGCGCTCATCGCAGGTCCGTTCGTAGCTGAGCGGTGACGATCTCGCGCCAGGCGGGCAGCCGAGCCTCGGCCCGGTCACGCAGGGCCGCCGCGGATCTTTCCGCCTCGCTGTGCAGCTCGGCGAGCTCCTGTTGCGCGGCCTGCCACACCTCAGTGGCTGCTCGGGCGCGTGCTGTTTCGCTGGCGGCATGTGCCTGATCGACGATGTACCGCGTCTGGCTCCGGGCCGCCTCGACGCGGGCGGCGGCACGTTCGTGCGCATGCTGGCGAATCGCGGCGGCATCACCCTGCGTGCCGGTCAGCGCCGCGAATACGGATGTCAGCTCGGCCCGGGCAGCTGCACGACGGTCTGCAGGTACCCCAGCGGGGCTGGGCCTTCCCGGCGCTCCGGCGGGCCGGAAGCGGGTGAGGATGTCGCGAATCCCAGGCATGCCGGCCTCGGATCATCCATGCGCGGGGCGGTAGCTACCTGCGTAGTCAGCCAGGTTGGCGTTCGCCCGTTCGGTCGGGTCCTCACGAATGGAAGCCCAGGTTCGCATGATGGCCGTCCTCGAGTGGCGCCCGCCCGGCGCGGACACGCCGAGCGATCCTCTTCCACCATCTGCCGGCAGGGTTGTAGAAGGCAGTGCCGGAGGTCCGGCGTGCCCGGGGCCGAAGGACCTTGTCGGCTGGCTTGGATGTGGCGCCATGGTGCGCTGCCGATGACGCCCGGATCTGCGGGTCCCGCTACTAGAGTCCTTGGACTCTCATCGTCGCTGACCGATGTCTCTAGGCTCGGCAGAGAGTGTCGCCCGGGAAGGGGTCGTCGTGAAGATCTGGTGTGTCGGAGATGTGATGATCACTGATGTGGTGTCGGCAAGGAGGTCGACCACCTACCGTGAACTCGTCGACATGGTCATCGAGCGGCGTGTCGGCGCTTTGCCGGTTATCGATGACGATCAGCGCGTGGTGGGTGTGGTCTCGGAAACCGACCTTCTGCGTAAGATCGAGTACGCGGGCGCGGCGGAGCCACGTCTGTTCGAGAGCCGGCGACACCACGGTGAGCGAGTCAAGGCTTCCGCCCGAGCCGCCGGTGACCTGATGACCGCGCCGGCGGTTGCGGTGTCACCGAGGATGTCGATCGCGGCCGCTGCGCGTCTGATGGATCGGGAGAACATCAAGCACCTGCCTGTCACCGACGACTTGGGACGGCTCATCGGAATCGTCTCGCGCGGAGATCTGCTGCGCGTGCACCTGCGCGCCGACGACGAGATTCGCTCGGAGGTCGAGTCCGGCGTGCTGGCGGCGCTCGGCATCGCCGGTACGGTGACTACCGAGGTGAAGGACGGGACGGTTACGCTAACCGGCCGTACCGAACGGCGGCGCACCGCTGAAATAGCCGGTCGCATGGCTTGGCAGGTCGCGGGAGTAGTCGACGTGGTGTCCCGGATCGGCTATGACTACGACGATGGCGGCCTCACAGATGTCGTGACGCCGGGAGGGCTCCTCTGATCCTCTGGCGCGTCGAACTCGCTGGCGATGCGGACGCCCGACTGCGCCGCGCAAGTGATCCGTTAGCAGCGGTGGCGGTGGGAAAGCGCCACCATGCACGCTGACGCGGCTCGACTTCAGTAACTGCGCTGGGGCGGGGCGACCCGCACCTGTTCGCCGGCGCTGACCGGGTCGAGGTAACGCCCTCCCGGCTCCGCGATCGCCTTTCCCCGCCGGTCGAGCCGGTAGCGCATCGGCACAGCGGTGGGGATGTCCAGCCTTTCCACCTCGGCGGGGCTCAGCCCTTCGAGGTACATCACGAAGGCGCGCAAGCTGTTGCCGTGCCCGACCACTAGCGGTGTCTCGCCGGACCGCAGTTGCGGAAACAGCACGTCCGACCAGTACGGCAGCGTCCGTTGCCACACGTCAGCGAGGTTCTCAGTCCCTGGCCGCGCCTCGGGAGCGAGATTCGCATACCGAGCGTCGGCATACATCAGGGCAGCGTCGTCCTCGTTCATCACTGGCGGCGCCACGGCGAACGACCGCCGCCAGGCGTGGAACACCGAAGCGTCGACCTCGGCGGCGACTTCACGTTTGTCTCTGCCGGTGAGGGCGCCGTAATGGCGTTCGTTGAGCCGCCAGGACCGGTGCACCGGTATCCATCCGCGGCTCAACGCATGTGTCACGATCTCCGCGGTGGCGATCGAGCGCCGCAGCAGTGACGTGTGCACGCTGGTCGGTCGTACGCTGAGGTTCCGCAACGCTGCCGCGGCCCCGCGTGCCTGTGTCACGCCGAGCTCGCTCAACGGAGCGTCGTTCCAGCCGGTGAAGACGTCGGCCGCGTTGCTCACGCTCTGCCCGTGCCGCAGGAGCAGCAGAGCTCCGCCATCGCCCATCCGCGCCCTCCAGTGCGCACGCCGACCTGCATCGTAGAGCGCCGGTATCGATCCTTAGCCTGGCAAGTGGGTGAAGGCCACCCGGACTGCCGTCAGCTTGGTGACCGCACCGTTGTACGCGGACAGCTCCGATGCGAGGAGCCAGCCGATGTCGGTACTCGGTGCGGCGAAGGCGATCTCGCCGGTGAAGGGCCGCATCACATCGCCGCCTCCGGTGACGTGGCCCGCCCCGAGTTGTCGCACGACGCCGTTACGGATTTGCACCACGCGAATGTTGATGTTGCCCTCGAAGGCGAGCGCCTTGCCGCTGATGGTCAGCGGCGAGGTGACGACCGCGAGGTCACTGGGCGTGATGGCGTCGGCCGGCTGGTCGACGACGATGGTGCCGGTGGTGACGCCGAGCACGTTGAACGACGCACCCGACTCACCCAGGACCACCCGGCTGAGCGGACCGACCATGGACCGGTGCTCGCCGATCCGGGGTCGGACGTCCACCGTGGCGATGAAGTCGCTGCGCCACTGCGAACTCTGGACGGTGATGTTTTGCATGCCGGTCACGTCGGTCAGCCAAGCGCGGGCGACCTGCCGAGCCTTGGCCAGGGTCGGCGCCGTGTTCTCCGGCGGCGACAACTGGAGCCACTCGTAGAACGCCGCGACGTCACCGTTGAGGGAGTACAACGTTCGATGCACGGTGCCGAACTGCTTGAAGGTGGTGTCGAGCTCGGTGAGGAACGCCGCGGTTCCGGCGCTGGATCCGGCGGTCGGCATGACCGGCCGCAAGTCACGGAAGTCGGCGTAGCCGACCGAGTCGGCGACCCGGACACTGCGCAGTTTTCCGGCGGTGGCGGCGGTGAAGACCGACCAGTAGCCCGCGTCGCGCTCCGCGCGGGTGGGCCCGGCCAGCAGCTGGGTCAGCGCCGCGGTGGCCACTTTCGGGCTGCGCGGCACACTGCGCGGTACCGCGACGACCTTGGTTGGATCGTCGGCCGGGCCGCGATGGAAGTAGACCTTGACCGTCATCGTGGCCGGCACGGTGTCAGCAGCTGTACCCGGCGTTGCGCCGGGGGACGAGCTTGGAGCGGGGCTGGCGGGCGGGACGGCGAGCGGCGGCGTTGTGCTGCCGCCGGTGTTGTCGCGGGCGGCCAGCCAGATGCCGCTCAATACCAGCGTGACGGCGATGAAGACGCCGATCGCGGCTGCCATCCATCGAGATCTCGTCGAGAGATACATGGTCGCCTCCTGTGATTTCGGAGAGGCGCAAGGGTTGCGGAGGACTGCCGCAGACTCCCGATGCCGAGCCGGCGACATCAGACGCCGCTCCTACAATCCAACGCTACGACCAGCGCGGTACCGTGATCAGAGGCTGATGGCCCGCCTCGGCGGGACCCATTGATTGTTCGGACGCGAACCGGTGCCCCCTTGTCAGACCGGTAATGAGGTAGGCCTTGCGACGGGCTGTTTCGCGATTTCCTCCGGGTCGATGCCGAGGGTTCTCAGCAAGGACGCGTTGCGTGCGACGTCGACCAGCGGGGGCAGTTGCCGATCAACCCACGCGGCACGTTCGAAGAGTCCTCGGGTACGCAGTGTCGCGACGATCGCTGCTCTGTCGATCTGCATGGTGTTCCTCCGGTTGTGTTCGGCTGGCCGTTGTCACCAGTGGCGATCGGGTTGATGCACCGGCCTCCAGCCTGTCGCCGGGAGGGCTCTGTCGCCAGGGCCATCGGACCCGGGTGCGTCCTGGCGGGTTTCGTTCTGCACCAGCCGGTACACCTTCGAATCGCGGAGCTGGAACCCCAGCCGCTCGTACAGGCGGTTGGCGGCCTGGCGTGACGGCCGCGAGGTGAGGTCGACGGTCCGCGCCCCGGCACTGCGGGCAAGCCGGACGGCTTCCAGGGTCAGGGCCGCCCCGACACCATGGCCGCGGGCCGATTCGTCGACCACGACGTCCTCGATCCAGGCCCGCATGCCGGTGGGAATGGGAAACACCACGAGGGTGAGCGTGCCGACGATTTCGCCTTGCACGTACGCGACCAGCAGGCGGTTGCTCTGCCACCCGAGGACGGTCCGCAGGGCGTCGGCATCGACGGCCCGGGCGGTCGCCGACAGCTGAGGCAACAGCCGGCCGAAGGCTTTCACCATTTCGTCGTTGACGTCGTGGACAACCTCGATGCGCACAGCGTCGGAGGTCGGCGCTCGGCTCGGAGGCGCCGGAAGAGTTCGCTGATTCATCGGTCCGCTCCTGAGTGAGTGACGTAGTCGTGAACGACCGTCGGCCGTCCCTTCCTGAGCGTGAGCCTTCGCCGAGCGCGGTGAGCAGAGGCCGGAGGCCGAGGACTGCGGGCCGAACGCCCCTGCCGGGCCAGGTGGCCAGGAGCGAGGCTGGAACTGGTGGAGTGGCGCTGACCAGAGCCGCTCGGGCTACCGCCCGGCCTCGCAGTCGCTCCTCCGCCACGGGAAGGATCGGATATGCCTCCGCATTGTGACTCCCTCGACGGCCCAGTCGTCACCGCTGCCCGCGAAGCCTTGACCACTGCCGATGTCGAGTTGGTGCTGCCGTACGTTCCTGCGGGCAGCGAGGACGAGATCAGGAACGCGTTCGACCGGGTGTCGCCTCTGCAGCAAGCTGGCGGTGAGCCGGCCGCACTGGCGCGACAGTGGTTCTTCGAGACTGTGGTGCGGCTGCACCGAGCCGGTGAGAACGCACCGTACACCGGGCTCAAACCCGCCGGTCTCGATGTCGGGCCGGTGATTCCACTGGCGGAGCGAGCCGTCGCTACCGGAGACGTCGAGGAGGTCTATCGGCGGCTCACGGTTGACCTGCACGCCGAACTGACGCGCCGGCTGCGCCGGGTACGGGATCTCGCCGCCGCCCGCCGCACCTCGGTAGCGGCCGCCCGGGAGTACGTCGATGCGATGCTCGCCTTCGAGGTCTTCAGTCACCGTGTCTACCGGATGCTGCACGCCGGTCCGCGAGTGCACGCCGGGTGAGCCGCCATTGACACCCCTCAGGTCTCCGTGGTGATCCGGGCGCCGATCGCGGCCAGCCACGTGCTCACGGCGGGGTCGTCAGCACGCTCGGCCTGCGCCCCCACGTGTCCGTCGGGGCGCACCACCGTGACGCCGCGGCCGCGCGCGCTGCTGAGCCGGTGGACGTGCACGATCTCGCTACCCGCGACGATCGCGGACGCGTCCCGGTCCAGAAGCAGATGTACGCCTGGACGGGCGGTCAGCTCGTGCAGCCGTACGCTCCGGCGGTCGACCTCGACCACCTGGTCCGGCAGGCGGTCGCCCGGCCGGCATGCGCTGGAACGGCGCGGTGCGGCGAGGGACAGCGGGCTGCCCCGGTAACTGAGGCTGAGCTGTCCCAACAGCCGCGCGGCGCCGGCGACGAGCCGCCGCCGGCGTAACGCGACCGGCAGGAGCGGGGCGGCGACGGGCAGCAGGACGCCGCGGGTGAAGGCGGCGACGGGATCTGTCCCGGACTCGGCGTAGAAAATCAGGTTTGTCAGTCGCAGCGCCCGGAGCGCGGCGCGGCGGCGTTCGGCGGCATACGAGTCGAGCAGCCAGTCTGGCCGCGTGCTGCGGCGAGCCTGCGCCAGCTTCCAACCGAGGTTCACCGCGTCCTGCACGCCGACGTTCATGCCGAGGCCACCGGCCGGGGAATGTACATGCGCCGCGTCGCCGGCCAGGAACAATGGCCCCCGGCGATACGCCCGCGCGACGCCGTGCCGCAGACGTAGCCGGGTGGACCAGGCGACGGCCGTGATCCGTACCGGCACTTCGGAACGGTCCAGCAGAGCCTGCAACTCCGCACCGCCCGGTGCCGGGCCGGGGCGTCCGGCACCGCCGGCCGGGCCGCTGACCGGCCGGGTGATCAGCAGTCGCCACGGAGCCTGCTCGCCCAGCGGAAAGAGGAAGCACAGGCCGTACCGCCCGGCATGGATGTGCACCGGTTCGGAGGGCGAGACGCCGTTGAGGTCCACATCCCCGAGCAGAATCTCATGTCGGTAGGCAGTTTCGCGCCGATCGAGATCGGCCAGAGCGCGTACGGTACTGTCCGCGCCGTCGCAGCCGGCGACCCAGCGGCAGTGCAGGCGGACGGTGTCACCGGCAGAGCGGAGCACCGCATCCGCCGGTGATCCGTCCCGGCCGGCCGAGAAGTCAACCAGTTCCGTGCCGCGATTCACCGGAACGCCGCGTTCGGCTAGCGCGGCGGACAGCACGGTTTCGATGTCGGTCTGCCGTACCAAAGTGAGGTGTGGATAGGGGGTGTCCCGCAGCCCGAGGTTTTCCAGGGACGCTGGCACCACGGTGTTCGCGACGTGCAGACTCGCCCGAGGAGCCGGGTCGGCGTGGTGCAGCACCGTGTCGACGACATCGAGTGGGCGCAGGACCTCCAGCGTGCGGGGATGCACGATCAGCGCGCGCGACGGCCGGAAGGGTTGCGGTCGGCGTTCCACCACTCGCACGCTCGCGCCGAGCGCGCTCGCCTGCAACGCCAGGGTCAGGCCCACGGGCCCGGCGCCGACCACGAGGACGTCCACCGGGGCGTTCATGCCGTCTCGACAAGACACCACCAGGCATGGTCGGCCCCGGTTGTCGCGGCGGACCACGCGGTGGAGCGGTCGAGGGCGTCGGCGCGAGTGAGATGGGGAAGGACCTGGTAGTTGATGGAGGCACGGTGGCTGACCAGTGCCAGGACCCACCACAGCGCGCGGGCGTATCCGGCGGCGAGTGCGGGGCCGTCCCATTCGTACACCCCGCGGTAGACACCGTGATAGTCATGGGCCAACCACAGCTTGGACACGAAGCCGGGGAAGCCGGCGAACAGCGGCGTGTTGAGGATGCTCTCCGCCCGGAAGAGATCGTGCCCGCGGCCATGCACACCTCGCAGCTGGAACTTCACCACGAGCACGCACGGATCATCCGGCGCTGGCCGGTCGAGAACAGTGTCCCGGTAGATCGGTGCCGTAGTGCCGTCGCCGAAGGACAACCGCCGGCCCACGTGGGTACGCGGCAAGTGCAGTCTCCGGCGGGCCAGCAGACCGGCGGTCACGGCCGTGCAGCGAGTGACTGCCCGTGCCGCGGCGGGCAAGGGCAGTGGTGATTCCTGCATGGCGGCCTCCTTCGACGGACGGTCCGGGACGGTGGATACACCGTCATGCTCTCGCCACCTTGCGACCACCGTCAGGGTCTAAGGACCGCGGCTGCCGGACCGATGTGCGGGCCGTTCGCCTCTGGCGTACGCGGGCGTGGTGTCTGGAACGGCTCGGCTATCGGAGGAGACGCGGCCGGTGATCAGGGCTGCGCCCCGGCGGCTGAACCGGCGGACCGGTCAGCGGCGTGATCGGGGAGATAGGCCGGGTCACCGGGACGGCGGTGGTGAGGATCAGCGGCTCGCCGTGGTGCCATAGCTCCACCTTGGCGTCGGCCTCGGCCGCGCGCAGGGAGTAGACGGCCTCTTGCGGACGTACGGTCACGTGCAGGCGCAGCCCGCGCCAGAGCAGGGAGAAAGCCAGCCGTTCGATACGGCGGGGCAGACGAGGCGCGAAGCACAGCCGCCCGCCATGATCGCGCATGCCGCCGAGCCCGGCGACCAGGGACAGCCAGGCCCCGGCCAGGGAGGCGATGTGCACCCCGTCGCGGGTGTTGTGGTGCAGGTCGTAGAGATCCATGAGCACGGCCTCACCGATGTAGTCGTGAGCCAGCTCTAAGTGCCCCACCTCCGCGGCGAGGACGGCCTGGGTGCACGCGGACAGCGAGGAGTCGCGGACGGTGCGGCGCTCGTAGTAGTCGAAGTTGCGGGCCTTGTCCTGCGGGCTGAAACGCATCGCCGCACCAGTGCAGGGCGAGCACGAGATCGGTCTGCTTGACGACCTGGCTGCGGTACAGATCCAGGTACGGGAAATGCAGCATCAACGGGTAGTCCGCCGGCTGGGTGGCCGCGAAGTCCCATTCCTTCATCAGCGTGAATCCGCGGACCTGGGGATGTACGCCCAGTTCTGCGTCGTACGGCACGCTCATGGCCGTTGCGGCGGCCCGCCAGGCCGCGATCTCCTCGTCGCCGACGCCGAGCCCGTGCGCCCGGGCAGGATGGCGTGCTGCGGCGTCGGCCGCCGCGGTCAGGTTCCGCCGGGCCATCAGATTGGTGTAGACGTTGTCGTCGGCGACGGCGGTGTATTCGTCCGGCCCGGTGACGCCGTGCAGATGGAAATCGCCGTGCCGGTCGTAGTGGCCGAACGAGACCCACAGCCGCGCCGTCTCCACCAGCAACTCGACGCCGGCATCCCGGTCGAACGCCTCGTCGCCGGTCGCGTTGACGTACCGGATCACCGCGTCGGCGATATCGGCGGCAATGTGCACGGCTGCCGTGCCGGCCGGCCAGTAGCCGGAGCATTCGTGCCCGCGGATCGTGCGCCAGGGAAAGGCACCGCCGGCCCAGCCGAGCGTGGCCGCTCGCTCCCGGGCCAGGTCGAGCGTCGCGTGACGCCAGCTCAGGGCATCGGCGGCCGCGCCAGGTTGCAGATAGGTGAGAACCGGGAGCACGTAACGTTCGGTGTCCCAGAACACGTGGCCGTCGTACCCGGGGCCGGTCAGGCCCTTGGCCGCGATCGGCCGTTTCTCGGCCCGTGCGCCGGCTTGCAGGACGTGAAACATGGCCAGGCGGGCGGCCTGCTGCACCTCGGCGTCGCCGTCGAGCTCGATGTCGGCGCCGTCCCAGAAGGCGTCCAGGTAGGCGCGCTGCGCTGTGCGCAGCCCGGCCCAACCCTCGAACCGGGCGCCTTCGATAGCGGCGACGACCTGGTCACGGATCGCGGGCAGCGAACGCCGGCTCGACCAGCCGTACGCCACCAGTTTGACCAGGCGCAACCGTTGCCCGGGCGCCAGCCGGCAGACCACCGTCGTGCGGGCCAGGTCGGGCTCGACCTCGCTGCTGCACCGAACGCCGGGCGGGCCGTCGACGAGATGGTCCATCGCGGCGGCCACCCGCAGCCCGCTCTCGCGGGTGACGTGTACCAGCAGCGCCCCGCTCCCGCCGGCGTGGCGATCCTCAGCCACGAGCGGCGCCTCCAGCACGGCCGACACCCGCGGATCCCTGAGCGGCCCGGGCAGCACTTCGTTCGCCACCAGCTCGGACTGGACGATCACCCGGACCGGTGTGTCGAGCGGCGCCACCTCGTACTCGATTGCCGCGATCGATCGCTGGGTGAACGAGACGAGACGTGTCGAGCGGATTCGTACCGTCCGGCCGGCCCCGGACTCCCACTCGACCTCACGTCGCAGGACCCCGTCGCGCAGATCCAGCACCCGCTCGTGCCGGTGGAGCCGCCCGTCTCGTACGTCGAACGGCTCGTCGTCCACCAGGAGGCGGATCAGCTTGTCGTTGGTGACGTTGACGATTGTCTGGCCGGACTCGGGATAGCCGTAGCCACCCTCGGCGTACGGCAGGGGCCGCAGTTCGTAGAAGGAGTTGAGATAGGTCCCCGGCAGGGCGTGCGGGTCGCCTTCGTCGAGATTGCCCCGCAGCCCGAGGTGGCCGTTGGAGAGCGCGAAGATCGATTCGGATCGGGCCAGGAGGGCGGGGTCGAGGTAGGTCTCGCGTAGCTGCCACGGCTCCACGGGGTACGCCGGATGCCGGATCATAGGGACTCCGTTCAGTCGTGCGACCACGACGACTCCATCCTCCACGGCAGCGGGGTCAGCCGGTGGGCGGGCTGCTCGGCGCCTGCGTGCCGGCCGGTGAGGTGCTGGGTGCGAAGGGACTCACCGGCGGCTCCTCGGACGGCGAGACCTCGGACGGGGACGGCGAAGGCTCGGACGGCGGAGGCGAGGGGGCTTCGCTCGGTGCCGGGGTGACCGGCGCCGTGGTGGTGGGCCGGGTTGCCGGTTCGGGGTTGAGGTTGGGCCGTACCGGGGCGGCGTTGGGCGCGGTCAGCAGGGTGACCAGGGCCACGACCGCGACCGCGGCGCCGGCAAGGGTGGCGCCCGCGGTCGTGCCGGCGAGCACGGCGCGCCGGTCGCGCTGCCATTCCGAGCGCCGGCGAGCGGCCAGCTCCGGCGGCAGCATGGCGCGCTGGGCAGCCAGACTGTTGTACGGGGCGGCTGCCATGCCCAGCGTGGGCAGGACGAGCAACGCGGCCAGCAGCGGCCCGCTCGGCGTGTCGAACCGGGTCAGTGCTGCGGCGATGCCAGCGACACCGAGGACGGCCAGCAGGGTTTCCGCCCGGTTGGCACGCAGCGCCTGCCAGAAGGTCTCGTGCTCGCCGGTCTTCGGCGTCCGGAGGAACTCGGCACGCCGAGCGAACAGACCCTGCACCGATGCCCTCGCCACCACCAGGGCGGTGGACTGCCAGACGAGGAACGCGCCGAGGGCGTCCCGCCACGTCGCCCCGGTCTCGTGGCGCAACAGCGCGATCGCGCGCAGCAGGCCGACCACGATCAGAACGGGCACGGCGGCGACCAGGAAGGGGGAGAGCCGACGGAACAGCTGTTCGCCGCCGAGGGCGAGGTTCACCGCCCCGGTCAGCAGGAACACGAAGAAGATCAGGCCGAGCAGGTCGCCGTACCACTGCAGCACGCCGGACAGATACGCCCACCGCTGCCCCAGCGACAGCCGGTTGTGCTCGGTCCGCGGTCCGGGCAGCAGCGACCGGAAGTGCATTCGCATGATCTGGATGCCGCCGAAGCACCACCGGTAGCGCTGGCTCTTGAGTGCCTCGAAGGTCAGCGGCATCACGCCGCGTCCCATCGAGGCGTCGACGTGCAGGCCGGTCCACCCGCCCCGCAGCAGGCGCAGCGACAGTTCGGCGTCCTCGGTGATGCACCACTCGTCCCAGCCTCCGACGTCGCGTAGCGCCTCCCGGCGGATCAGGCCCATCGTCCCGGCGAAGATCGCCCCGTCGCGTTCGTTGCGGGACGGCTGGGACACGGCGAAGAAGTAGCGGTACGAGTAGTAGAGGCGGCGCAGGTACGGCACGGAATGCCAGTCCCGGTAGTCCTGCGGCGCCTGGATGAACCCGACCTGCGGGTCGTCGAACAGAGGCACGCACCGGCGCAGGAAGCCGCTGTCGATGCGGTAGTCGGAGTCCACCACGCCGATGATCTCGGCGGCGGGGTCGATCAGCTCCCCGAACGCATAGTTGAGCGCGCCGGACTTGTATCCCGGCCACTCGGTCAGATGCATGAACTTCACCCGGTGGCGGGCGCACCAGGCCTGCACCGGCCGCCACATCGCCTCATCGCCGGTGTTGTCGTCGATCGCGATGATCTCGTACCGGGGGTAGTCAATGCGCAGCATGCGCCGCAGCGTGTCGATGACCATGTCGGGCGGCTCGTTGTGCGCCGGCACGTGCAGGCTGACGAAGGGCAATGTACTTGCGGGCCGGGTGACGCTGCGGCGAGCGAGTTCCACGGAACGGTCCACCGTGATCCGCCGGTGCCATTGCTCGCGGCCGAGAACGTCGCACAGCTCCCACAGGTAGGCCGCGGCCATGAGCGCCGCCATCAGTTCGAACAGGCACAGCAGCAGCCCGCCCACGATGCCCCAGAAGCCCAGCCCGCTGGAGAGCGTCCACTGCGTGATGAAGATCAGGTAGGCGGCGAACAGGAAGATGCTCGAGGCCCACGCCACATGCGCACGCGCGTTCCATTGCCGCGTGAACGGCATCCACGCGATGCTGGCGACGACGAAGACGGTCACCGTGTTCAGCACCAGCGAGCGATCGTCCGTAAGGCGCCACAGGATCACCGAGACGACGGCGGCGAACAATGCGGTGACCGCCAGCGACAGCAGGATCCGCCGGGCGGCCGGCCATGGCCCGGAGACCTCGCGTGGGCGTCTGAGTGGCAGGAACAACATCAGCGAACTCAGCGGCGCGGTGACGAGTCCGGCGAGTAGCAGCGTGGTCAACATCGGCACACCCTCATTCAGGGTGACCCCGTGCTCCCGCGGCGTAACAGGGACGTAGGTCCTCCGACAGCCCCGCTGTCTTCCAGATAGCGCCAGGCCGTGGGCGATCCGGACATGCCTTTCGGCCCTGTTCCCCACGGCCGTCCGGCAGCAGTGTGGAAGGAAAGGACGGGAGGAACACCATGACCTATTCCATCGCCATCAACGGTTTCGGCCGGATCGGCCGTAATTACCTGCGTCGCCTGCTGAGCAGCGACCTGGCCGGCTCGGACCTGCGAGTCGTTGCCGTCAACGACCTGTACGACCCTGCGATGCTCGTGCACTTGCTGGAGTACGACTCCACCTTCGGCAGGCTGGGCATAGACGTCGGTTACGACGGTGACGTGCTGACCGTCGATGAGCACCGGATCCGCACCTTCTCGTCGCGTACGCCCGATGTCCTGCCGTGGGCGGATCTGAACGTCGACCTGGTGATCGAGTCCACCGGCAAGCTGCGGACCCGCGACGACGCGGCGCTGCACCTCAAAGCGGGCGCCAAGCGAGTCCTGATCTCCGCACCCGGCAAGGGCGTGGACGCCACCTTGGTGCCGGGCGTCAATATGGAGACCTTCGACCCCGTGCGCCACCAGGTGCTCTCCGCCGCCTCGTGCACCACGAACTGCGTCGCACCGCTGCTCAAGGTGCTACACGAGGTGTTCGGCATCGAGAGTGGCTACCTGACGACGGTGCATGCGTACACCAATGACCAGAACGTCCTCGACGCGCCGCACAAGGATCCGCGCCGGGCCCGGGCGGCGGCGGTGAACATCATTCCGACCAGCACCGGAGCGGCCAAGGCAGTCGGTGTCGTCATTCCGGAGCTCGCCGGCCGGCTGGACGGGGTGGCCCTGCGGGTCCCCGTCGTGGACGGTTCGATCAGCGACCTTTCGCTCGTGCTGGAGCGTGCGGCGAGTGCCGCGGAGATCAACAAGGCGGTGGCGGCTGCCGCCGCGGAGCCGGGTCTGCGGGGGATAATCAGCTACACCGAAGCGCCGATCGTGTCGACCGACATCGTCGGCGATCCGGCGTCCTGCGTCTTCGACGCCGGGCTGACCCAGGTGCACGGCCGGCTGGCCAAGGTCTTCGGCTGGTACGACAACGAGTGGGGCTACACCAACCGGCTGGTCGACGTGACCCGGCATTTGGCCGGCGCCGGCCGCTGATCACCAGAGAAGGGCGCGCTGACAGCGCAGCTGTCTGTGGCGCGATCAGTCGTCGCCAGGACCAGCACGCACTTGCCCGGCTGGCCGCCCGCGACGACGTGGAGCATCCGCCGCCGGTGCCGGAGAGAGGTGATTCCGGCATAGCGGCGTGACTCGGTCGGTGAGTGATGCGGCCAGGAGGGCCGCGATCTCGCCGACCGGGCACACATGATCGATGATCTCGTCTCGGCTGATCGTCGCGTTCGGCATCGCGAACACCGCCGAGCTGGGCTCGTCGCTGGCGACAACCATGCCGCCCAGGTGATGGACGGCAGTTGCGCCGGTCGCGCCGTCGTTGCCGTAACCGGAGAGAACCACCGCGATCGCTTGACTACCGGCGGCGACCGCCATGCTGGTCAGCAGCAAGTCCGCGGACGGCCGATACGGCGGGCGATCACCAGAGGGCACCAGCGCGATGGTGCGGTCGCAGGTCACCACAGTGTGGTACCCCGCCGGCGCGACGAGCACCTGCCCGGCGATCAGCTGGTCGCCGTCCCGGGCGGGCCACACCGGAAGCCGGCTGGAGCGTCGCAAAATGGCGGCGAGCCGGTCGCGGGCGTACGGGTTGTGATGGCGGAGCACGATCACCGCGGCCGGGAAGCCCGGCGTCAGTTCCGAAAGGATGTGCTCGATCGCCGGTAGGCCGCCTGCCGAGCAGACCAGCGCCACTATCGGTGGACGGTGGCCCATCGTCGCCATTAACTGCCTCCCGTCGCCTGCCGGCCCCGGTGATCGCAGCTCGGTGGAAGCCGATCTGCCCCGGGTGGAGAAAGCTCGGCCGTTGCGTCACCTGGCTGGCTGGCTGTTGATCGGTTCGCTTGTCCGGAGCAGCCCGACGATGTTGCCGGCCGGGTCCTGGAAGAGTGCGAAGGACGCGTTGTCGTTGATCGCGGTTGGCGGCATCAGCATCGTGCCTCCGAGGCCGGCGATCGTCTTGAGCTCCTCCTCCAGGTTATCCACCTGGACGTAGATGGTCACGTAGGGTGGCATCTGGTCGTGAGTCTGCATCAGGCCGCCACCGAGTCCACCGTCGGCCGGGTGGACAAGGCAGTAGTTCTCATCTGCCTCGTCGATCTTCCAGCCGAACGCCTTGGCGTAGAAGTCGCTCAACGCCGGCAGGCTGTGGCCACCGATCTCCCAGTGCACCACTGGATGCGTCATGGTGACAACCTCCTCCTCATTTTCTCGTCCCTCCCTCAGTCCTCACACCACGCGGGAAGGAGGGCCAGAGCCGATGGTCCCGAATGGCGCAGGCGTGCCGGCGTGCTCTCGCAGTCCGTTGGGGCACCTTCAGGAAAGGGCGGTGCGGCGGCGCCAGGCCACCAGGGCACCGGCCGCCGTCCATGCGGCCAGCACCGCCAGGTTTCCGGCGGTGAACCCGGCGCCGGTGGATGCCGGGTCGGTCGCGGTGAGCACCGCGCCGAGCAGATGGCGCAGCGGGAAGACGCCGGCGACGCTGGTCAGCCAGCCGGGTAGTGGTTGATCGCCGACGACGAAGATCTCCGAGACGAAACAGAGCGGCAGCAGCGTGCCGAGCGTGACGGCCACGATGGAGCGTGCCGACGGCAGCAGCGCCGCGACGGCCAGGCCCAGCGCGGCGAAGCACAGCGAGCCGGCGGCGATCGCGATCAGCAGTGCCGGCATGCGCACCGCGGCGAGGTCGACGTCCAGGAAGCCGGCGCCCACGATGGTCAGCACGGCGGTGGCGAGCAGCGAGACGAGCAGCGCGGCGCAGACCCGGCCGATGAAGTACGAGCGGAACGGCAGGGGAGTGCCGCGCAGCCGTTTGAGGACCCCGGCGGCGCGGGCACCGACCACCGCTTCCGGCATGTCGACGTACGCGACCACCGCCGCCGTGTAGGCGATCATTCCGGCGTACAGGTACTGGGCCATCGACATGCCGTGCACCCGGCCGTTGCCGAAGACGGTGGGGAACAGGGCCAGGAGCAGGGCGGGGAACACCACGGCGAAGAACACCGACAGGGCGTCGCGGCGCAGCCCGAGCAGGGCATAGCCGATCTGTCCCCGCAGCAGGGTAAGCGGTGTCCGCTCACCCCTCGCGGACGGCGCCGACAGGCGGGCGGGCCGTGGCGTCGCTGCTTGCGATGCCGGCCCGGCCGGCGGCGAGGAGGCCGGGCGTGGCTGCCAGGAGAACCTCGCGCGGGCGACGAGCACCCCGGCGACCGTCCAGATCAGCAGAACGGCCAAGTGGGCCGGTTCGAAGCCGTACCCGGGGCCGGGGTGGAAGGTCGCGGCCATGGCCTGAGCGAAGTGTTTCAGCGGCAGCACCGACCCGGTGACGTCCAGCCAGCGCGGCAGTTCGGCGCCGACGATGAAGACGTCCGAGATGAAGGCCAGGGTGATCAGCAGGCCTTGCGCCAGGGTCTGCGCGGCCAGCACGGTACGCGTCAGGCAGGCCAGCGCCAGTCCGAGGGCGGCGCAGCATGCGATGCCGAGCAGCAGCGTCACCAGCAGCGCCGGCACCTTGCGCCAGATGATCTGCACGTCGTACGCGAGGACACCTACCGCGGTCAGCAGGGCCACCGCCGCGCCGGAGGCGACCACCGACGCGCCGATCCGCGATGCCAGCACGGTCCACGCGGGAACGGGGGCCGCGCGCAGGCGCAGCAGCACGCCGTTGTCGCGCAGCACCGCGGTGTCGACGGCGACCAGGACGAAGGACGCCTGCGCCACGCCGAAGACGGCGAACGGCGACACCAGGAACTGGGCGATCGGAACGCCGCCGGCGTCCTGGTCCCCGATGATGGTGGCGACGATGACCAGGAAGGTGAGCGGGAAGGCGAGAGTGAAGAACGCGGCGATCGGGTTGCGCGCGAAGGCGCGTACGGCGTGCCCGGTCAGCGACCGCAGCGCCACGGCAGGCCGCCGCCGCACCGGCGGGCGCGCCGGGATCGTCTGCTGGACGGTCATCGGGGGTTCTCCTCGGTCAGTGCGAGGTAGACGTCCTCCAAGGTCGGCGGGACGACGGCGAAGTCCGGCAGGTCGAGGCCACGGTCGGTCGCCCAGCCGGTGAGGCGCCCGGCGTCCGCCACGGGCACGTGAGTAGCCATGCGTACCTGTCCCGCAGTCACCGACGGCGGTGCGCTGAGCGCCGGCAACTCGCTCACCGAGACGTTCGGCGGCAGGCCGAACCTGATCTCGGTGGACAGGTGGCTCTCGTCGCGCAGCCGCTCGGGAGTGTTGACCCCGATCAGCCGGCCGGCGAGCATGACCGCCACCCGGTCCGCGAGGCGCTGCGCCTCGTCCAGGTAGTGGGTGGTCAGCAGGATCGTCGTGCCGAGCTCGCGTAGGTTCGCGATCAGGTCCCAGGCGTGGTGGCGGGCGGCCGGGTCGAATCCGGTCGTGGGCTCGTCGAGGAAGAGCAGGTCGGGTGCCCCGGCCAGGCCGAGCGCCAGGTCCAGCCGGCGCCGCTGACCGCCGGAGAGCCCCTTCACCCGGGTCGTCCGCTTGTCGGCGAGCCCGACCAGGTCGATCAGCTCGTCGGGGTCGTGGGCGCGCGGGTAGAGCCCGGTCTGCAGCCGGACCAGCTCGCGTACGGTGAACTCCTCCTCGAACCCGGCCGACTGCAGCACCACCCCGATCCGCGAGCGGTACGCCATGCCGCCGGTCGCGGGATCGAAGCCCAGCACGCGTACGGTGCCGGCGTCGCGCGTACGGTAGCCCTCCAAGATCTCCACGGTGGTGGTCTTGCCGGCGCCGTTGGGCCCGAGCAGGGCGAAGATCTCGCCGTCACCGACGGTGAAGCTGATGCCGTCGACGGCGCGTACCGGCCCGTACGCGCGCGTCAGATCACGTACCTCGATGGCCTCCATGGCTTCAGCCTCCCCTTCGGATGCGGTGTCCGGCAGTGCCTGAGGTCCCGCCACCACAGGAATACGGTCCTTCGGCCCTTACCGAAGCCTCCGGCGGCCGCGCATCGTCGGCCGTAGCGCAAATCCCTTCAACAGAGAAGGAGAAAGTCATGAGAGGACTCGTGTACGGCGGAGCGGGTGAGCGGCACTGGACCGAGATCCCGGATGCGAAGGTGCGCGACCCGCGGGACGCGGTGATCCAGGTCGACGCGGTCACCATCTGCGGGACGGACCTGCACATCCTGGGCGGGGATGTGCCAGAGGTGACGCCGGGCCGGGTGCTCGGGCACGAAGCGGTCGGCACGATCGTCGAGCTCGGCTCCGCGGTATCCGGCCTGGCGGTCGGGGACCGGGTGCTGGCCTCCTGCATCTCGGCGTGCGGAACCTGCCGGTTCTGCCGCGAGGGTGTCTACGGCCAGTGCCTGGCGGGCGGCGGCTGGATCCTGGGCCACACGATCGACGGGGTGCAGTCGGAGTACGCCCGTATCCCGTTCGCTGACCTGTCCACGTATAAGCTGCCCCAGCAGGTGAGCAACGAGGCCGCGGTCATGCTGGCCGACATCCTGCCCACCTCGTACGAGGTCGGCGTGCTCAATGGCAAAGTGCGTCCCGGTGACACCGTGGTGGTGGTCGGTGCCGGGCCGATCGGGCTCGCCGCGATCATCACCGCCAAGTTGTACTCGCCCGCGCACATCGTGGCGATCGACAAGGCCGAGAGCCGGTTGCAGGCCGCGAAGAACCTCGGCGCGGACGTGACGCTCACCCCGGAGCGGGTGCCGCTGGAGGCGATTCGCGGGCTCACCGACGGACTCGGGGCCGACGTCGTCATGGAGGCCGTGGGCACCCCGCAGACCTTCGAGCTGTGCACGACGCTGGTGCGCCCCGGCGGGACGGTCGCCAACATCGGCGTGCACGGCAAGCCCGCCACGCTGCACCTGGAAGACCTGTGGATCCGCAACGTCACGATCACGACGGGGCTGGTGGACACGTACTCGACACCGAAGCTGCTGCACATGCTGACCGAGGGGCAACTCGACGTCTCGCAGCTGGTCACCCACCGCTTCCCCCTGGAGGCCATCGAGCAGGCGTACGACGTGTTCGCCAAGCCGGCACAGACCGGCGCGCTCAAGGTGCTGCTCACCCGGTGAACCTCACGGTGGCCTGCGCGAGCGGGCCACCGGCAGAGCCGACCGGCGGATGATCGGGACGTCCGGCCCGCGCCGCCGGTCGCGATGCGCGCGAGGCTGAGAGCATGGCTGCGGGGATGGCGCGGCACGGCCGCATCGAGATCGCGTACGAGGTGGAGGGCCCGGACAACGGGATCCCACTGCTCCTGGTCATGGGCTTGGGACTGTCGCTGCTCTTCTGGCCGGAGGGACTACGCCGCCAGCTCATCGAGCGCGGCTTCCGAGTGGCCTGCTACGACAACCGCGACGTCGGCCTGTCGACTCACCTGACCGAGCTGGGACTGCCGTCGCCACTGGTCCTGCTCGGCCGGCGCTGGACCGGATACACCCTGGCCGACATGGCCGACGACGCGGTGGCCGTGCTGGACGACCTGGGCTGGCAGAGCGCCCACGTCGCCGGAGTGTCGCTGGGTGGGATGATCGCGCAGACGCTGGCGATTCGGCATCCGGATCGCGTGCGGAGTCTGACCTCGATCTCCTCCACGCCGTCGGCACGGATCGGACGGCCCCATCCGGGCGCCCTGGCCGCGCTGGCGACGCTGCCGGTGCGCGACCGTGAGGCGGCGGCCCGGCAGATGGCGCACGTGTTCCGGATCATCGGTTCACCCGGTTATCCGCGCGATGAGGAGTGGATCCGCGACGCCGCACGGCGCAGCTTCGACCGGGCGCATGATCTCAACGGCATGCGCCGGCAACTCGCCGCCATCATCTCCGCCGACGACCGGCGTCCGGCGCTGCAGGAGTTGCGGATGCCGGTGCTGGTGGTGCACGGCGCCGAAGACCGGCTGGTCCGGCCCTCCGGCGGGCGCGCCACCGCCCGGGCCGTGCCGGGCGCGAAGCTGGTGATCTTCCCGGGGATGGGGCACGACCTGCCGGCGCTGCTGCAACCGGCCGTCGCCGAGGAGATCGCCGCCCTCGCTCGCCAGGTGTCACCGTCGGGCTGATGCCTTCGGCACCCGGCGAGCCGAGCAGCGGAAGGAGGCCGCTATGACGAACCACGAGACGAGAGGAAACCGGACAGCAGGAAAGTTGCGGGACGTGCTGCAACCAGCCCTGCTGCTCTGCGGCATCGGGTACGGAGTGTTCTACGTGATCGCCAACGATCTGATCGCGACGGCGATGTGGGACGACTACAGCCGCATCGACCAGGCGATCAGCGAACTGTCGGGCACCGGAGCGCCGTCCCAGGACTTCCTGACCGCCGTGCTGCCGCTGTTCATGCTGCTGATGATCGGCTTCGGCGTCGGCGTTTGGAAGGCCGCGGGGAGCCGCCGCGCGCTGCGCCTGACGGGAGGCGTCCTGGTCGCGCAAGGTTTGATGTTCCCGGTGTGGTTGTGGTTCCCGATGACCTCACGCGAGACCCTGGCGCAAGGTGCCGGTGGTGCCAACGACGTCGGCCACCTGGTTCTCAGCATGCTGGCCGTTCTCTTTATTCTGGCCGAGACGGGGTTCAGCGCGGCCGCACTCGGCGGACGTTTCCGCGTCTTCGCGATCGTGATGGCCGTGACCGTGGTGCTGGCCGGGGCCTTCGTCGCAGTGGCGGCGCCGGATGTGGCAGCCGGTGGTCCGACGCACTGGATGGGGTTCGTAGAGCGAATCTCCTACGGGGCTTGGCTGCTGTGGATGGCGGTCCTGGCGCTCGTACTGGTGCGGCGGACCGACGCCTACCGGGTAGAACGTCCTGTCCCTGGCCGTCGTTGGCAGGTGCAGCATTGAGGGCCATCGACTCTGACCGGGGTTAGCAAGACAGGGCTAACGTGCTAATTGAGACGAGGAAGGGAGGTTGCGATGACCACGACGACTACCCGGCCCGCCAAATCGGCTGAGCCGGTCAAGGCCCCGAAGCCTGCCGAGACGGTCAAGGCGGCGAAGCCGGTCGAGACCCGGAGTGCGCGCAGTCGCCGCATCGGCCGCGAGATCGGCGGCCTGGCGGTAAACGTTTACGAGCGCGGAGTGGCCGATCTCGTCGCGTTCGAGAAGGACGCCGCGAAGATCGCGCCGTACCCGTGGGCGAAGGAGGCGCTCACCGTGAGCGCCGGCCTCATCGAGGACGTCGGCGCAGCCTACGTCCGCACGGCCCGCCAGATTCTGAGGTGAGCCATTCACCGGCCCGGGGTCATGCCTCGGGCCGCCGGCTGTTAGCCGTACGCCGTCCGCGCCGGGCGATCGTCATGCCAGTCATGGCCGTGTAGGACTCGCCGAGTGCCTGGCGTTGGCGGGCGGTCAGATTCGGGTCGGCAGCGATGGCGGTCAGCACCTCCGGCGGTCCCTCGCCAGGCGGCTCAGCCTGCTCGACGAGGGCGTCAGCCGTGGTCCGCAACGATGCGGCGATCGCGTGCAGTACCCGCTCGGACGGGGCACGCAGCCCGTGCTCGATTTGCGACAGGTACGGATCCGAGATCCCGACCATCGCCGCCAGCTGCCGCAACGACAACTCGGCCAGCTCCCGCTGCCGGCGGATGATGCCGCCGAGCGTCGACGAATCGTGCTGGCCCGCCATCGTCGTCCCTCAGCCGAGAGCCGCGGGAATTGTCGCCTGGGCGGTGCGCAGCACCTCGTGGCGCCGACGACCGTCCATCAGGTTGGCGCCGATGGCGGCGAGGTCGTCCGGACCCGGCGTCACCACCGTGACCTTGGCTCCGCTCCGGGCGACCTTGTCCGCCTCGCGGTCCAGCCGCGTGGCCAGGACCTGCCGCAGGACCCGCTCAGCGCGCACAGCCGGGTTACGGGGACGGTCAGTGTGGTGACTTGCCATGGGAGCAAGCACGTAGACCTCGTCGTGTTCCTCGCGATGCAGCACGTCCACCGAGGCGACCGAGCGCATCCCTCCGTCGACGTAGCGCCGTTCGCCGATGACCGCCGGGCGGTGCCAGCCGGGGATGGAGCAGGATGCCACGACCGCGTCGGGCAGCGGCGCCGCAGGACTTCCCGGCCGGCCGAAGACGACCCGTCGCCCGGACTCATAGTCCACACCGACGATCCAGGTGTCCTGCAGCGGCCAGCCGCCGGGATCGCTGTGGACCAGGGCCTGCACATATCGGCGCAAGGTGTGGTGTTGTGAACGGCCTTGTGGCAGCAAAGCGGAGGCCAGTACCTGCGGGTGAACGCTGTGCGGGGCGAGCGCTGCGGTCGCCAGCATGCGTGGTGAGCCCAGCCGCAGCCGTGGTCGCGGCGGCAGGATGCCGGAGTCGTTCTCGAACTCGTCGGGGTGCGGCACCAGCGGGTGGCTTTCGCCGAGCTGGTGTGCGACCAGGTCGTCCGGGGTGAAGCCGTGCCGCAGCGCGGCGGCCAGGACGCTGCCGGCGCTGGTGCCCACGATCGTGTCGACCTGGCTCAGCGGCCGTCCGAGGCGTTCCTGCAGCGCGGCCAGCCCGCCGATCATCCAGGCCGCACCCAGGGTCCCGCCGGCACCGAGCACCAGGGCCACTCGCTTGGTTTTCGCCATTCGCACCACCCGTTCCCATGGTGACACGACCGGCCGGCAGATCGGGACGTCTGGCCCTGCCGGATGACCGATGGCATTCGCCACGGTGGGAAGAGGTGTCACGCTGCGTGATCGAGAGGTGCGCCATGGAATATCTGAGCCCGCTGGACGCGTCCTTCCTGGATGCTGAGGACGAGGACACGCACGCCTCGCTGGCGATCGCGTCGGTTGCGGTGCTGGAGGGGCCGGCGCCGACTCAGGAGGAGTTCGCCGCAGCGATCCGCGGCCGGCTGCCGCTGGTGCCCCGTTACCGGCAGAAGGTGCGCCGCGTGCCGTTCAATCTCGGCCGGCCGGTGTGGGTCGATGACGCCGACTTCGATCTCGACTTCCATCTGCGGCGTACCGCGTTGCCGGCGCCCGGCGGCGACGCCGAACTGGCCGCGCTCGTCGGCCGGGTGATGAGCCAGCGGATGGACCGGGAGCGGCCGCTGTGGGAGGACTGGCTCATCGAAGGTCTGCCGGAGGGCCGCTGGGCGCTGCTGTCCAAGGTGCATCACTGTCTGGCGGACGGCGTTTCCGGCAACGAGTTGTACCGGATCATCTGTGACACCAGCCCGGAGCCGGGGCCTTTAGCCGAGGACGACTGGGCTCCGCACCCGGACGCGAGCGCGCTGTCCCTGACTCTCGGTGCCCTCGGCGGCCTCGCCCAGTACCCGATCGAGCTGACCCGCTCGCTGCTGGGCATGCTCGGGGACAGCAAAGCGATCGAGCGCCTCGGCCACGCGGCGGGCGGCCTCGCCATCCTGGCCGAAGGTTTCCTTCCGGCCACGCCGACCTCCCTGCTCGGGCCGCTGGGCCGTGCCCGCCGATACGCCGTGTCCCGCACCCCGCTGGCCACGTTGACCGCCGCCGCCCAGGCCCACGACGTCACCGTCAACGACGTCTATCTGGCCGCGGTCGCCGGCGCGCTGCGCCGGCTGCTGCAGTCCCGCGGCGAACAGCCCGACCCCCGTGCGGTACGCACCCTGGTGCCGGTCAACATGCGGCGCGTCGACCAGCAGGGCCGCCTCGACAACCGGCTCGCCTCGCTGCTCGTGTTGCTGCCGGTGGAGATCGACGACCCGGTGGCCCGGCTCAAGGCGGTACACCAGCACATCGCCGAGCTGCGGGCCGCCCACGAGATCGAGGCGGTGGCCGGACTGGTCGAACTGGCCGAACACGAGCCGTTCGCCGCGGTCTCGCTGGTGATCCGGACCGCACTGAGCCTGCCGCAGTCGGCCGTCACCACGGTCACCACCAACGTGCCCGGACCGCGCGAACAGCTCTACATCCTCGGCCGCCCGATCCGCGAGATCCTGCCCTACGTGCCGATCGGCGAACGGATGCGCGCCGGCGTCGCCGCCTTCACCTACGCCGGGCAGGCCGTCTTCGGCGTCACCACGGACTTCGCCTCGATACCCGAGGCCGAACACATCGCCGGCTGGATCGTCGAAGAGATCGAGTCACTGCCCGTGTCCGCGCGGCGTGCCCGCGTTCGGAAGCCCCGTAGCCGGGCGGCGCGGACGACCTGAACCAGCCTCATCGTCAAAGGAGCCGAAGATGCTGAATCTGGCAGTCATCCTGCGCGAGTCGGCGACCGCCCATCCGGACGCGCCGGCCATCATGCACGACGGCACCACAATCACGTACGCCGAACTGGACGCCCGCTCGGATGCGGTGGCCGCCGCCCTTGCCGCCCGGGGAATCCGCCCCGGCGACCGCGTCGGGCTGCAGCTACCGAACGTCCCGCAGTTCCCGATCGCCTACTACGGCATCCTCAAGGCCGGCGCGGTGGTGGTGCCGCTCAACGTGCTGTTGCGCGCCCCCGAGATCGCCTACCAGCTCACCGACTCGGGCGCCCGCCTACTGATCACCTGGGCGTCGTTGCTGGAGGACGCGGCCAAGGGCGCCGCCGAGGCTGGCCTCGGCGACTGTTACGTCGCGGGACCGGCGCCCCACGGGGTGGCCCGCCCGTTCACCGAGCTCACCACCCCGGTCTCCGGACCGCTGCCGCTGGCCGACCGGGAGGCCGACGACGTCGCCGCCATCGTTTACACCTCCGGCACCACCGGGCTGCCCAAGGGAGCCGAACTGACCAACCTGCAGCTCTACATGAACGCCGACATCCCCGGCCGCCTCTTCGACCTGCGCAGTGAGGACGTGGTCCTCACCGTCCTGCCGCTGTTCCACGTCTTCGGTATGAACAGCGCGATGAACGTCGGCATCCGCTTCGGCGCGGCCCTCTCGCTGGTGCCCCGCTTCACTCCCGACGCGGTCCTCGACGCGATCACCCGGGACCGTGCCACCATCTTCGACGGCGTGCCCACCATGTTCGGTGCACTGCTCGCCCACCCACCCGACGACCGGTACGACACCTCGTCACTGCGGGTGTGCGTCTCCGGCGGCGACGCCATCCCCGCACACGTCCTGGACGCCTTCGAGCAGCGGTTCGGGGTGCCGATCCTCGAGGGATACGGGATGACCGAGACCGCCGCGACCATCACCTTCAACCCCAGCCCCGACGACCGGCGGGTGTACAGCGTCGGCCGCCCGGTCTGGGGCGTCGAGGTGCAGATCTGGGACGACGACGGGCACCGCCTGCCGCCGGGCCGCGACCGGATCGGTGAGATCGTCACCCGCGGCTACCACACCATGCACGGATACCACGGCAACCCCCAGGCCACCGTGGAGGCGTTCCAGGGCGGCTGGTTCCACACCGGCGACCTCGGCTTCATCGACCCCGACGGCTACCTGTTCATCGTCGACCGCGAGAAAGAGCTCATCATCCGCGGCGGCTACAACGTGTACCCGCGCGAGGTGGAGGAGGCCCTGCACCAGCACCCGGACGTGATCCTGGCCGCTGTAGTAGGAGTCCCCGATGAGCGGCTGGGTCAGGAGGTCAAGGCGTTCGTCGTACCCCGTACGGCAAGCGCCGTCACCTCGGCCGGCATCATCGCCCACTGCCGCGAACGCCTCGCCGCCTACAAGTACCCGCGCATCGTCGAGTTCCGCGACAGCCTGCCGCTCAGCGGTGCCGGCAAGGTCCTCAAGAAGTCGCTGACCTGAACAGGCCCTACGAGAGGTCGATCGGCCCTGCTCGAGCAGGGCCGATCGGTGCAGCGTGGAAGGTGACACCGGGTGATCCGCCCGGAGCCTCGCTGTGTCGAGGAATCGAGGAGAGATGCAAACTTGGATCATCGCCGGGGCTGTGGCGCTCGGCGTGCTGGTCGTGCTCGCGCTCAGCGTACGGCTGGTGCAGCAGTACCAGCGTGGAGTGGTGTTCCGGTTCGGGCGGGTGCATAGCCGCGTCCGTGAGCCGGGACTGCGGTTCATCATTCCGCTGGTGGACCGGATGGTGAAGGTAACCATGCAAACCGTGGTGATGCCGGTCCCGGCCCAGGGAGCGATCACCCGCGACAACGTGACCCTGACCGTCGACGCGGTCGTCTACTACCGGGTCGTCGACCCGATCCGCGCCCTGGTGAACGTGCGTGCCTACGGCAACGCCGTGCTCCAGGTGGCCCAGACATCGTTGCGATCGGTGATCGGCCGGGCCGATCTCGATGTGCTGCTCAGCGACCGTGAGCGGATCAATGCGGAGTTGAAGGCGGCCATCGACGCCCCGACCGAGAAGCCGTGGGGTGTGCTGATCGAACGTGTCGAGGTCAAGGACGTCGCGCTGCCGGACAGCATGAAGCGGTCGATGTCGCGCCAGGCCGAGGCTGAACGCGAGCGCCGGGCGCGAATCATCGCAGCCGACGGCGAGTTCCAGGCGTCACAGCGGCTCGCCGACGCCGCCCGCGCGATGAGCGCAACCCCAGGCGCCTACCAGCTGCGGTTGCTCCAGACCGTCGTCGACGTGGCGGCCGAGCAGAACAGCACCCTCGTGATGCCGATCCCGGTCGAGCTGCTGCGCTTCTTCAACCAGATCAGCGACAAAGCCGGTGACGTCGGCGCCAACGGTGCCTACCACCTGGCCGACGCGTCGCGTTGAGAAGGAGGCCGGCATGTCCGTGGTACGGCTGGAGCATTTGACGAAGATCTTCTCCGGCAAGACGCCGGCGGTCGACGATTTCAGCCTCAGCATCGGTGACGGCGAGTTCCTCGTCCTCGTCGGCCCGTCCGGCTGCGGCAAGTCCACGATCCTGCGGATGATCGCGGGGCTGGAAGAGGCGACTTCCGGTGAGGTGATCATCGATGACGAGAGGGTGACGGACTGGGCGCCCAAAGCGCGGGACATCGCCATGGTGTTCCAGAACTACGCGCTCTATCCGCACATGACGGTGCAGGACAACATGGGGTTCGCCCTGAAACTGCGTCATGTGCCGAAGACGCACATCCAAGAGCAGGTGGAGTCCACCGCGCAGCTGCTCGGCCTGCAGGAGTACCTGGAGCGCAAGCCCAAGGCTCTCTCCGGCGGCCAGCGGCAGCGCGTCGCCATGGGACGTGCACTCGTCCGCCAACCGCGCGTGTTCCTCCTCGACGAGCCGTTGTCCAACCTGGATGCGAAGTTGCGGGTGTCGATGCGGGCCGAGCTCGCCCGGCTGCACCAGCGCTACCGGGTAACCACCGTGTACGTCACGCACGACCAGGTCGAGGCCATGACGCTGGGCGATCGCATCGCCGTGCTGAACAACGGACGGCTGCAGCAGGTCGGCACCCCGGAGGAGCTCTACCTGGCGCCGGCGAACCGTTTCGTCGCCGGATTCATGGGCTCGCCCAGTATGAATTTCGCAACGGTGAGCCTGCGGGCCGATGATCCGGTCACGGTGTCGCTGGATGGCGTCGAGTTCGCGATTCCCGACGCCCTGCGCCGCTACCCGGGCCTGGCGCAGTACCTCGGATCGCAGGTGGTCCTGGGGCTACGCCCGGCGGCGTTCTCGCTGGCGGGGCCTGGTGCCACGGCGGTCATCGAGGTGGTTCCGCTCGGGGTGGAGGCGCTCGGCGACGAGAAGCACGTGCTGTTCGAGGCACCCCGCTACCGCACCGGCCGAGCCCCGGCGGGTGCGGACGACGTGCCGGTCGCTGTGGACGACACTTCGGCAGACCGGCTGTGGACCGCCAAGGTCCAGCAGCACGCCGATCTGGCGATCGGCCGCCCGGTCCGGCTGGCGATCGACCCGTGCGAGGCGTACTTCTTCGACGGCAATGACGGGCATGCCATTTTGAGAGCGGAGCAGCCCGCTGTCGCCAGCCGCGAAGCCCAGGCGGCATGACACGGCAGAGACGACGCTGGCGGTCCGGGGACCGCCAGCGTCGTGTTACGGCGTCGGATGCTTGGCGAGGACCTCGCGGAGCCGGTCGATGAAGCGCAGCGATTCGTCGTGGTCGCGCTGCCACACGTTACGGCCGAAGATCAGACCGGTGGCGCCCGCCGCCATGGACTCCTGCGCCTTGTCGAGCATCGCCTCGTCGTCGGCTCGGCCGCCGCCGGAGATCAGCACGAGGGTACGGTTGGCGGCACGAACCACCGCGTCGATCGCGTCCTGGCTGCTGTACTCGCCCGCGTATGGTGCGGGCACGCCGGCGCGCTTCTCCGGGTGCGGGAAGTTCACCTTCACCACGTCGGCGCCGAGCTCGCTGGCGACGCGAGCCGCGTAGTGCACCGCGTAGAACGAGTCCTTCCCGCCTTTGGCGTCGACGGCCTCACCGCGCGGGTACGCCCACACGATCAGCGGCATCCCGAACCGCCGGGCATCTTGGCGCACACGATGGAACTGGGTGAAGTCGGCCTCGTGGGCGGGGGTGCCAACGTAGAGGGTGTAGCCCACCGCATCAGCGCCGAGACGTACCGCGTCCTCGACGGTGGCGTGCAGCGGAGACAGAGCGTGGTGGTCGGAGGGGATGTCGGTCTTGCCGTTGAGCTTGAGCACGAGCGGTACCTCGCCGGCGAAGTCCCAGTAGAACTTCTCAGCGAGGCCGATCTGGACCGCGATCCCGTTGAAGCCGCCCTCGACGGCGAGGCGGACGATGTAACGGGGGTCGGCGGAGTCCGGGTTGTCGAAGAAGTCTCGCGGACCATGCTCGAGGCCCTGGTCATAGGGCAGGAACAGCGCGGTGCCGTTACGCAGCCCGTGCTGGTACAGAATTCGTTGCAGCCTGGCTCGCTTGCCGGTGCTCAGGCCACAGTCGGACAACCGCAGCCGGGTCATCATGGTGGCTCTCCTTCCTCGGTCCTGCAGGTGCGGACCGGTGGATATCCCACCGTCCAGCCTTTCGCGCCGGGTCGTCCCGCCACAGGGCCGGAGGTCCCCACCGCAGACACGGTGTTTCGCGCCTGGTGCCTGCGGGCCGGGACCTCCGGCTGGTGAACGGGTCCTCCAGCACTGTGCGGATCGTGCCGCGCGCGGTGACATGGAGGTACGGGCGCCGGCAGCGTCGCCGGCGCCCGCACACTGTGCGTTGTGTGTGGTCCGGGGGCATGAACCGATGCGCCCGTGTCGCTGCTGGCCGATGCCGCGCCGACCCGAGCTGATCGCCGACGGCTGAACCGGACCGGCTGCCGCGGACAGGGAGGAGGACGCCATGACAATTCCGTCGATCACCGGTCCAGAGCCACCGGTCGGCCCGTCGCCATCGGCCGCGCCGGATCGGCAACTGCGCCGCAGCCACACCGACCGGGTTCTCGGTGGTGTGTGCGGCGGCCTCGGCCGCTACTTCGGCGTCGACCCGGTGCTGCTGCGCATCGCCGCGGTGGCGCTGGCGCTGGCGACCGGGGTGGCGGCGCTCGCCTACATCATCGCCTGGATCGCCATCCCGGAGGACAGTGGCGAGTTGTCGTCCGGTGTGTCACCTTCCTCCTCCGGGACCCTGTCCTGGTACGTCGGCCTGGTGCTGATCACGCTCGGCGGGGTGCTACTGCTGCGCCTTGCGATGCCGTGGTTCGACGTGAGCCTGGCCTGGCCGCTGCTGATCATCGTGACCGGAATCATCGTTCTCATCTCCGCTACCCGCCGGAGGTCCTGATGACCGAGGTTCAAGCCTCCGTGGAGGCACCCCAGAGGGCCGGTCCGCATTGGGGCCGCCTGGTCGTCGGTCTGTTCATCGCCGTCGCCGGCGTCGCGTGGCTGTTGGACGGGCTCGGAGTGCCGGTGCCCTGGCGGGCCTTGCCGGCCGCCGGGCTGATCGTGGTGGGCCTGGTCATGGTGGGTCTGCGGCGTGTCCCGGGCGCACTGGCCGGCCTGGGTGCGGTGCTGCTGGTTGCCGCGACGTTGGCGACGCTGCCGGTGCAGCGTTACGTGGGCCCGATCGGGGAGCGCACCGTCGCCCCGGCTGTGACCGATTGGCCGGTCGACACCGCGATCAGCGTCGGCAACCTCCACGTGGACCTCACCGGCCGGGCGTTGCCGGCCGGCGGTCGGATGGACGTGTCCGTCGGGGTCGGCGAACTCGCCATCACAGTGCCGTCCGGCGCTGCGGTGGGCATCGTCGCCACGGTCGGCGCTGGTGAGATCAAGGTCGACGGCCGGTCGGTGGGCAATGGCCCTGACTCGCGATGGAGCGAGGCGGCCGGTTGGCCGGGGGCGGTCCGGTTGGACGCCCGTGTGGGTACCGGAGTGATCGAGGTGTGGCATGAGTGACCGGACGGAGCGTCCCGTCGTGGCCGTCGCGCTCGGACTCGCCTGTGTCGCGGTCGGGTCAGCCTTGCTGGCTGCAGCCCTGGACGTGTGGCGGCTGTCACTTGTCTGGGCCGTGCCCGTAACGCTGATAGCTGCCGGCGTGGCGATGTTGCTCACCGGCAGACACGGTCCGGGCAGCGGGAAGCAGACGACGACATGACGGCCGTGGTCAGCGATCGGCTCTGGGTCACCTGGGTGGCGACCGTGTCCGCCGCCGAGGTCGCCGGCTTCCTCGCGCCCGCGGTCGTCGGCGCGCTCACCGCCCGCTCGACCGCCACGGTGACGGTGCCCGCCCTCCTCGCTGCCGGTGCGGTCGAGGGGACGCTACTCGGCTGGGGGCAGGCCACAGTACTGCGGCGGGAGCTGAGCGATTTCCCTCGGCGACGCTGGATTGTGCGCACCGCGGCTGCGGCAGTTCTCGCGTACGCCATCGGTGTCCTGCCTTCGGCGTTCGCCGATACCTGGCAGAACTGGCCGATCGCCGCGCAGGTGGCGGCGGCCTTGCTGCTCGGCCTGGTCTTGCTGAACTCGATCGGGGTGGCGCAGTGGACGGTACTGCGCCACCTGCTCCCGCACCCCGGACGGTGGGTCTGGTTCAGCGCGGCCGCCTGGCTGGCCGGGCTGACGGTCTTCCTGATCTTCACGATGCCGCTGTGGCAACCCGGTCAGGCGCTTGCCGTGACGGTCGCGGTCGGTGTGGCGGGTGCGCTGCTGATGGCGGTCACCATGGCCTCGGTCACCGGCGTGGCCGTCGTGCGCTTGCTGCGGTTGCTGCCGCCGGAGCCGGGCCGGGGCCGGGTCAACGGGCCAGAACCTCTTCGAAGCCCTCGTGCAGGCAGCTGATCAGCTTGTCCGGGTCGGCGACGGCAGTGCCGTCGATGGTCACTGCGACGCAGCAGACACCCGCGTGCGCGACCATCGCTGCCGTCACAGCGCTGCCTGGCAGCGGCCCGAATAGGTAGATGCGCTCCACCAGCGCGCCGGCCAGCCGGGTACGGTGCGGCGAACCGGGCAGGTAGGAGGCGTACAGGTCGGCGGTGGCCAGGATCCGGCCGGTCGCGGCGACCACTGCGGACGGCAGGCGGTTGAGGACCGGAAGGACGGAGGGCAGCACCTCCAGCGCCGGTTCGACGCCCAGCGACAACGTGATGCCGTGGACGGCTGCGATCCGCTCCTGCGGGTCTGCTTTCGCGAGCGGTGCCGCAAACGTAGCGACGGTCCGGTGGCCGCCGACCGGCATGCTCGTCGGTATCGCGTCCAGGTCGACGCCGTGGATTTCGTGGTAGCGGCGCATACCGCCCAGCAGCGCGGCGACGTAGGCGTCCCCGACGCAGCCGCCGACTGCCCGGGCTGCCGTCTCGAGGTCGGTGAGCCGGCATTCCAGTACGCGGTAGCGCCATGACGAGCCGGTGCGGCCGCCGAACAACGGCGAGCCGGATGCGGTCAGCGGCGCCGCGGCGCGGCGCATGGACGCAACCAGGTGCAGCGCGTTGACGGCGGCGGCCTGGGGGTGGGCCAGCGCCGTGGTTCCGGCGGTGAGCAGTTGTGCGGCGGACCGGCGATTCGGTCGCGGCTGCGGCGGTGGTCCCGGCGACAGCAGCCGCAGGACGACTGCCGCATCGGCCAGCGACCGATGCACCTTGAGCAGGTACGCCGCCTTGCCGTCCGGCAGGCCTTCGACGAGGGTTGCCTCCCACAGCGGGCGGTTGCGGTCGAACGGCGCCATCGCGGCCTGCTGGGCGAACTTGAGCAGCTCAGGCATCCGGCCCGGGGCGGGCAACCGCACCCGGCGCAGGTGGTAGGCGAGGTCGAAATGCGGGTCGGTCGCCCACTGCGGTGGTCCGACCGGCACAGCAGGCTCCCGTACGCGGGCCCGCGTGTGGGGCAGCAGCCTGGTCGCTCGCTCGTGTACGGCGTACCACCGAGCCTGGTCCGGGACCCTGTCCAGGATCAGCAGCAGGGTCTGCGTCGCTGAGCGCTGTGGGTGCCGTTCGCTGCGCCACAGGAGGGCTTCGCCCTCGGTCATCGTGGTCATGGTGCCTCCTCATGGATCACGTGGCCGGCATCGGCTGATCCCGGCCAGTTCTGCAGGGTGTCGACGAACTTGTGCCGCATCTCGGCGATCCGCCCGTCGAGGCCGGCGGCGGTCCAGCCGTCGGTGGTGACGGGTTCAAGCACGGCGACCTCGACCGTGCCGGGGTTGACCACCATCGAGCGGCGCCACGCCAGTTCGCCGGTGTTGCGCAGCACGATGGGCACGATTGGCACCCCGGCCTGCATGGCGATGTGAAACGCTCCTTTCTTGAAGCGTCCCAGGGTGGGTGTGGGCATCCGGGTGCCCTCGGGCAGGATGAGGATCGAGGTGCCGTCGCGGAGCCGGCGGACGACTCCGTCGAGGGTCTTGCGGGCGGCGGCCGGGTTGGCCCGGTCGATCCAGACCGGGTCGAGCAGCGTACCGATGATCATCATTCGTGGGTCGAAGCGGGCTTCTTTCTTGGCCACCGCGGTGAAGTCCCGTCGAAGCAGTGCGCCGAGCACCAGCACATCGAGAGTGCTCTGATGATTGGCGATGAACACCGCAGGGCGGGTCTTGCCGAGGATGTCGGCGCCGACCACGTCAAGCTTCACGCCGGCCAATGCCAGCCCGGCCTCGGCGGACAGGGCGATGCCGGTGTTCATCCCGCGGCGGCGGTCGCCGGTGAGCAGGCCGTAGGCGACACCAGCGGTCAGACCGGCGTTGACGCCCAGCAGCGCGGCGAGGGTGCCGAGGTAGGCGCGCGGCCCGGGAGTGCGAGCCTCACGCAGCGTCAGCACGGGCCAGCCGTACTCGTCGGCGGCGCGGCGCAGCACCGGGTGCGGGTTGAGCGCGCAGGGCCGGCCGACCGAGCCGAGGAATGCGATGTCTTCCCACCCGTTGGCGTAGCCGAAGCTCTGCCTCAGATCGACGCCGTGGTTGCGGGCGAAAGCCCGCACTGCCGCGGCTTTCGGCTCGCCCCAGAGCATGCCGGTGGTGCTGCGCCCGGTGAGGACACCGTCCTGCTCCTCGAGTTCGGTGCAGATCAGGTGCGGGATGCCCAGGTCGCGGGCCACCGGCTCGACCTGCATGCGCGTCGCGGAGGAGGCCACCGCTACGGTGTGACCGCGCCGTAGGTGAGCCTGGACGATGTCGCGGGCCTGCGGCCGTATCCACCTGGCGGTCTCCTTGGCGAACAGCCGATCGGCCGCGGTAGTCACGGCGCCGGCCCGGCGGCCGCGCAGCGCCCTGAAGCCGATCTTGCCGAGGTTGCCCGGGCTGCCGCCGAGCAGGCCGTTGTCGATCGCTGCGACGACGATGCGAGCCAGATCCGCCGGGCCGATGTGGCCACCGAGAACTTCGTTCTGGCAGGCGGCGCCGGCGGTGAAGCCGTGCAGCAGCGTCCCGTCCAGGTCGAAGAACGCGCCGATGTGTGCCCCGGCGGGCGTGTCGTCGATTGCCTCGACGACCCGGCCCGGGGTGACGTTCACGGCCGGTCCCGGGATGCCAGCGCCGCGATCGCGTTGATCCGGCGTACCGTCGCGTCGATCTCCGCGTGGAAGTCCGCGCGCCGCTTGCCCAGTTCGGGTAGGCCGGGGGTGACGAGGTCGCGGTGCCGGGCCAGGAGTAGCGCCGGCTTGAACAGTTCCAGCGAGACGGATTCCTCGCTGGCCAGGCGCTTCTGCATGGCCCACTGCCGGCCCACGCGCAGGCATTCGTCGAGGAAACGCTGCTCGTCGAACGGCTCATCGTCCGGCCACACGGTCAGCCGGTCGGCTACGACGTGGTAGGCGTCCAGGAAGGGCCGCAGCACCAGATGCGCCACCAGCAGCGGACTGCGCTCGAGCCAGCGCTCGGCGTCGGCCGCGGTGAAGTCGTGCACCCCACCGGCCTGGCTCGGGTCGGCGATCGCGAGCTCGGCGGTCATCTCCTCGGCGAACTCCCGGCGGGACGGGAAGAAGAAGTCGAATTTGAGTAACTCGCGTAGCCGCAGAGTCTCCCGGTGCGCAGTGTGCAGTCCGCTGTCGCCGCCCTCGGCCGCGGCCAGCAGCCCGAGTTCGCCGATCGCCCGATCGACGAGCATGTGGACGGCGGTGTTGCGATAGAACGCCGCGACCAGGTGCTGACCTGGAGTGATCCGCCAGACCGTCTCGGTGCCGCCGTCGTAGCCGGTGAGCACGCCCGAACGGACGAGATCGTCGAGGGTGCGGCGGATGGTGGCCCGGTCGGTGAGGCTGGCCGCGCCGGCCACCGGCCGCCCGCGGTGGCCGATGTAGGCGGCGAGTGGGGCGATGGTGGCCAGCACCTCGTTCAGGGTTTCCGCTCGGTCGGCGGCGAGCAGGGCCAGGCACACCACGGCAGTGGTCGTCACCGGTGTGGCCTGGTTGATCCGGTGGCAGGTCTCCAGGGCGATCCGCTCCACCACGTGTGGCTCCGCCGGATCGTCGTTGCGCAGCTCGGCGAGGCGATCACGCAACGGGATCGGCTCGCCGAACTCCAGGTAGGCCCGGCCGAACCGCTGCCGCTGTGCCCAGCCGAAGTGCCACAGCCAGCGCAGGTCCTCCGGCTGTTTGCGGGCGCCCCGGGCCTCGTCGGTCATCCGTGCGACCTCGTGCAGCTGCTCGTACACGATGGAGACCGGCACGATCAGAGCCTGAGCGTGGGTGTCGGTGTCGAGCGCGTCGATGACGTAGCGCAGGATGCCGTACGTCGGTGGCCGCAGCTTGCCGGTACGGGTGCGCCCGCCCTCGATCGACCAGCACAGGTTGCGCCGGTTACGGATCATCCGGGCCAGGTAACTGCGCAGCGCGAACCGGTAGACCGGAAGGTCGGCTGTCGAGCGGCGCACGTAGACGAACCCGGACCGGCGCAGCAGGTGATTGAACGGGAACACGTCGAGGTTCGCGCCGGCCAGCACGAACGACGGCGAGACGCCGTGGGACAGCGCCGCCGGCACGGTCACCCCGTCCAGGTAGGAGCGGTGCGAGAACGGGAACAGCAGGGTCTGCTTGCGGTCCAGCGCCTGCAGGCGGCGGATCTGCTCGGGGTCGAGCACGAGGTCGTGCGCCCGGGCCAGCCAATGACTGAACCGTTCCCAGTCCCGCACGGCACGCCGGGTGTGGGTGGCGCCCATCTCGCGTAGATATCCGGCTGCCTCGACGCGTACCTCCAGCGGCTCGCGGTCGAGCGAGCCGGCCAGTTCGTTCACCTGCCCGGCGAAAGCGGCGTCCGCCAACAGCTCGGCCACCTCAGGGGTGTCGGTGGGCAGCCGGCCCGTCGGCTCGTCACGAACGCCGAGGCGCTGCAGTACGCGGCGGGTACCGACCCGGTCCAGCAGACTGCGGAGCGCACGGTCGGGGAATGCGGCATTCATGGCCACCTCGCAGGTGGAAGTCATGCAGGTGTTGCCGGTCCTTGTTCTCATCGTTCGGCCGCGTCCGAGCCGCGGTCAACGGCCGAAAGACCCGGGATCGGTGGAGATTGGTCCGTCCGTCCACGGTGCGGGGCCCGCCGGTTGCGGTAGACAGAGACATGGACCTGGTGCATCCGGTGCCACCGCCCCGGCGACCGGCAGAACAACTGGAGCCGGTCATCGGCGCGGCCCGCTACGCCCGCCTCCGTTCGGCCGCGAACGAGTTCAAAGCCGCTTTCGGCGACCGCACCGTCTGGAACGTCAACTCGACCGCTGCCGGCGGTGGTGTCGCGGAGATGTTGCAGGTGCTGGTGGGCTACGTCGAGGATCTCGGCATCGCGATCCGGTGGCTGGTGATCCACGGTGACGCGGACTTCTTCGCCGTGACGAAACGACTGCACAACGGCATCCATGGGTACGGCGACGCGGCGGCGATCGATCCCGCGGAGGCCGACCACTACCGCAGTGTGCTGCTGGCCAATGCGGCGGAACTGCGGCAGCTCGTCCGGCCCGGCGACATCGTGCTGCTGCACGATCCGCAGACCGCCGGTCTGGCCGGGCCGCTGGCCGATGCCGGTGCCCTGGTCGTCTGGCGGTCCCACATCGGCGCGGACACGGCCAGCGAAGCCTCCGAAGCGGCCTGGGAGTTCCTGCGCCCGCACGTGAGCGCGGCACACGCGTGGGTGTTCTCCCGCCGCTCGTACGTGCCGGCCTGGCTCGACAGCTCACGGGTGTGGATCATCCCGCCGTCGATCGACCCGTTCTCGGCGAAGAATCAGGAGATGGACTCGGGCACCGCGCACGCCATCCTGGCGACGATCGGTCTGATCGACGGCAAAGCCGGTTCGGCGGGCCGGTTCGTGCGCCGCGACGGAATCCTCGGCGAGGTGACCCGCCCGGCCTCGGTGATCGCCGACGACCTTCCCGGCCCCGGTGACGATGTGCTGGTGCAGGTGTCGCGCTGGGACCGGCTCAAGGACATGGCCGGGGTGATGCACGGCTTCGCCCGGTACGTCGCCAGCCGGCGCGACTGCCATCTGAGCCTGGTGGGTCCCGCGGTGACCGACGTTGCCGACGACCCGGAGGGAGCCGTGGTCTACCGCGAATGCCTGGCGCAGTGGCGGACTCTACCGGCACCGGCACGGTCGCGGATCATGCTGGTGACACTGCCTCTGGACGACGTCGAGGAGAACGCTGCCATGGTCAACGCGGTGCAGCGGCACGCGAGCATCGTGACGCAGAAGAGCCTCGCCGAGGGCTTCGGGCTGACGGTCGCCGAGGCCATGTGGAAGGGCCGCCCGGTGATCGGATCCGCGGTCGGCGGCATCAACGACCAGATCGCTCCCGGCACGGGGGTTCTGCTACCCGAGCCGGCGGATCTGCGCGGATTCGGTCTCGCGGTCCGCGAACTGCTCGACGACCCGCCGCGGCGCAACCGTCTGGGTGAGTCCGCGCACGCATACGTGCGGCAGAACTTCGTCGGCGACTTCCATTTGCTGCGCTACGCTGCGCTGTTCTCCGCGCTGCGTGCGGGGGATGGCCAGCGCTGACAGGCCACAGGTCCGACTTGGGGCGTCTCCTCGACGCTGGGTGGACTTCCGGCCCTGTCCGCGACGCGGCGTCGGCGTAACAGTAAGGGTAGATGCGTCTGCGGTCGTGTCGTGGCCGCGACGTGTGACTCGCTCGGAAGGGAGCTGCGATGACGACAACATCGGGCGTCCCGGCCGTTGACCCGTCTGGCGAGCTGCGCCAGGCGGCGGTCGAGAAGCTGCGCAAACGGCGTGAGCTGCAGGTCCACCTGCTGGCCTACGCCCTGGTGAACTTCTTCCTCATCGTCATCTGGTGGCTGACCAGCCCTGGTGGCTTCTTCTGGCCGATGTTCCCGCTGTTCGGGTGGGGGATCGGCATCGTGTTCCACGCCTGGGACGTGCTGATCGGCTCGGAGCCGTCCGAGGAAGCCATCCGCGCCGAGATGCAGCGGCTCGGGCGCCCCTGAATCGGGCCGACATCGGGAGCTGTGAACGAGGGGGAGTCGTGGCGAGTCGGCAGGGACTGCTCAGCGCCGAGGACGCACTCAACCTCACCGTCGAGGCGCCCGGTACGCCGATCAACGTGGCGGCGGTGGCGATCCTCGACGGTGAGGCGCTGCTCGACGGCGCCGGGCGGCTGCGTGCAGCCGAGATCCGTGCCGATGTCGCCGCCCGCCTTCCTGCCGTGCCGCGGCTGCGTCAGATGCCGCGGTTTCCTGGACTGTTCGGCGGGCGGCCCAGGTGGATCGCCGCGCCGGGATTCCGGATCGAGGAACACGTCCGGGTGGCCGAGCTCGCGGAGCCCGGCGACGAGGACGCGCTGCTGCGCCTGACCGCACGGCTGATCACGCGGCCGCTCGACCGTTCCCGGCCGCTGTGGCGGATGTGGCTGGTGCCCGGCCTGTCCGGAGGGCGGGTCGGCCTGGTCTTCGTGCTGCACCACGTCGTCGCCGACGGCATCGCGGCGATCCAGCTGATCACCTCCCTGCTCGGCACTCCGCTGCCGGGCGCTGCGCCACCGTCACCGCCGCGATCACCGGCGCTCGGCCACAGCCGTCGTGGGGCGCCGGCCGGGCTGCGGATGCTCGTCCGTTCCTGGCGAGCGCCGCGCACGTCGCTGAACACACCGGTGGGTCCGCACCGGCGCCTGGCCGTCCTGCACTTCGACCTCGCCGCGATGAAGGAGACCGCCCACCGCTACGGCGGCACAGTGAACGACGTCGTTCTCGCCCTCGCCGCCGGCGGGGTCCGTGCGCTGCTCCACAGCCGTGGAGTCCCGCTGGAAGCGCTGTGCGTCACCGCCTCGGTCGCGGTCTCCCTGCGTACGCGCGGCACGCCTGCGCAGGCCGGTAACCGGACCGGTGGTTTCCTGGTCCGGCTGCCGGTCGCCGAGCCTGATCCGGCCGCGCGGCTGCACCACCTTGCCGTGATGACCGCCGACGCGAAGCGCGAACAGTCGGCCACCGCGGGGAACGCGATCCTGGTCGCTCTGGCCCGGCTGAGAGTGGCTCGGTGGTTGAGCCGCCACCAGCACCTGACCCAGGTCATGGAGAGCAACATGGCCGGGCCGCCGGTACCCGTGACGATGCTGGGCGCGCCGGTGCTGGACGTCGCGGCGGTCGGCAACCTCGCCGGTAACGTGGCGCTCTCGGTCGTGGCGTTCTCCTACGCCGGGCGGCTCAACGTCACTGTTCACGTCGATGCCGGCGCCTTTCCCGACCTGCCGGTCCTGCTCGTCGGGATCAGGCACGACTGGGAGATTCTCGCCGCGGCCGGCGCGTAACCGTCGGACTGCTCGCGACCGCTTGGCCGCCTCCAGACGGTCGCCTTTACTGCACGGTGCACGACGGTCTCACCGCGCTCGCCCGGGCCGACATCGAGCTGCGGTGACTGGCAGGCCGAGGTGACCTGCGCAGTTCCACGGTTGCGACGGCGGCGGCGGTCGCGGCGACGTTGGCCGGGTCGTCGGTCAGGCCGCAGACCCGGACGTTAGGGCCGAACGCACCTACCTGAGTGGGCCGCAACAGGACGAGGCTGAAGCCGCAGCGATGTCCGGGAAGGAGCCTGATGATGAGAGTTCTGACGGCGATAGCCGCGGGAGGCTTGGCGGCGGCAGGCCTGGCGCTGTCACCACCGGCACGCCGCCGGTATCTGAATTGGGGCGCCACGCCACAGGAGGTGGCCGGCCAGATGCCCGGCGACGACCTGTTGCCCGAGGCCGCTCTGCTGTCGACCCGCGCGATCATGATTAATGCTCAACCGTCGGCGGTGTGGCCCTGGCTGGTGCAGATGGGCAGCGGCCGAGGCGGGGCCTACACGTACGACTGGATCGAGAACCTTTTCGGACTGGACATGCACAGCGCCGACGAGATCCTGCCCCAGTTCCAGCACCTTGCCGTCGGTGACGTCCTGCCGTTGGGCTCGACTGGTCCGAACATGCGGGTGGAGATCTGCCGACCGCAGCACACCCTCGCGATCCGATCGACCGACGGCGCCTGGGTGTGGATCTTCGAGCTGCGTCCGGATCAACACGGAACACGGCTGATCAGCCGCAACCGGATCAGCCCACCCGGCGCCGGCCGAGTCACCCGGATGCTCTACGACGTGCTGATGTCACCCGGCAGCCTGGTCATGGAACGCCGGATGCTGCGCGGCATCAAACAGCGCGGCGAACGGCTCCAGCGCTCCGCGGATGCTGTACCCGCCTGAGGAACCCGGGACCAAAGGCCTACCGATGCCCAACGGCTGCTGTGCCGGTTGGGCGACGTGCCCCTATGGTCGGCCCCAACGGCTGCGACAACGACCCGGCTACCACGACGAGCTCGCCCGCTGGACCGGAGATCGCGTACGCAACGATGGTGTTCGGCTGCGGGCGGCCGAGCCTTGGGATGCGCTGGAAACCGTGCCGATGCGCGACTTCACCGAGGCGTCAGCCCAGCTGCGGGCCGGCGAGGCGTTCGAGCCGTACCCGACGATCCTGGTCCTTGCCACCGAGGGCCGGGGCCTGGATTGGGTGCGCGCGGGGCAGGCCCCTGCAGCGGGTACTTCTCACCGGCACGTGGCAGGACTTGGCGACCACACCGATTAGTACTGCTACGGCGGATCACTACTTCGAGTAGTTCTGGATCGTTTCCCGGACGTGGTCACGGTTGAGCAGGTGCAGGGTTGGGACGAGGCGTTCGGGGAG
>NZ_JBEZZB010000025.1:0-82381 GCF_040638955.1 Actinoplanes sp. NPDC024001 | reverse complement strand
GGAGTTCAGCGTGTGCTCTTCCGATCCCTCGCCGGCGCCCAGGCACACGGCGGCGCGGCGCCCGCCGCCGGACCGCAACCCGCGGCGGAGGTGATCGGGCCGATCCGGGCCGAGGGCTTCCAGTCGGAGACCGGTTACGCGGTGGTGGCGCCGCCGGTGCGGCTGCGCATTCCGGCACTGCGGGTGCAGAGCGAACTCGAACGCCTCGGCCTGCAACGGGACGGTTCGGTCGCGGTGCCGCAGAGCCCGCACGTCGCCGGGTGGTACGAGCACGGCCCCCGTCCCGGCCAGCCGGGCCCGGCGGTGATCCTCGGGCACGTCGACTCGAAGTCCGGGCCGGGGATCTTCGCCGGGCTGGCCGGCGCCGCGAGCGGGACGCCGATCGAGGTCGACCTGGCGGACGGGAGCACGGTGACGTTCCGGATCACCCGGATCTCGCGGGTGCCGAAGGACGAATTCCCGACGGACCTGGTCTACGCGCCCACCCTCGACGCCACGCTGCGGCTGGTCACCTGCGGCGGCGGCTTCGACCGGAGCAGAGGGAGCTATCGCGACAATGTCATCGCGTACGCCGACCCGGCCTAGACTCGCCGCCCTGGCGCTGGCCGCCTCGTTCGCGATTCCGCTCGCGGTGCCGCCCGCGCTGCCGCTCCCGGTCGCGGCGACCATCACCGCCGGGCCGGAGACCACCGTCGTGGTCGATCTGAGTTCCGGGCCGCCGACCACGTCGAGCACCGTCACCGTGGTCCGGGACGGCACCGCCCAGCCGGCCCGGCTGGAACCGGTCGTCGCCGACGGCCTCGCGGTGACCCTGGTGGTGGACGCGTCGACGGCCGGCGCCGCCACGCTGCCGGCCTGGCTCAGCGCCGCCGCCCGGTTCATGCTGGCCGCCCCGTCCAGCGCGCAGGCGGTGATCATTCCGGACCGGGCGCCGGCGGCCGTGGTCGGCCCGGCGCAGCGCGGCTCCTACGGGACGATCCGTGCGCTGAACGCGGTGCAGGCCGGCGGCGACCGCGACACCGCGGCGGTGCTCGATCTCGCGCAGCGGCAGTTCCCCGCCGTGCCGGCCGGCCGGCGGGTGGTGCTGCTCTACACGACGGCGGCCGACGCGGGCGGGTCCGACCCGGACCGGCTCGCCGCCCGCTTCCGCGACGCCGGCACGATCCTGGTGGTGGTCGGCACCGCGGCGGCGGCGCCCTACTGGTCGGCGGCCGCGACCGGCACCGGCGGCTTCTTCGCGCCGGCCGGGGACCCGGTGGTGGTCCCGGCGCTGGACCAGGTGGAGACCACGCTGAGTGGTCGCTACCTGGTGCGTTTCCCGACCCCGCCGCGGCTGCCGGCCACCGTGGTGGTCAGTGTGGACACCGGCGAGCCGACGTTCACCGGCGAGGTCCGCGTCGGACCGCGGCCCGGCGAGCGGTCACAGCCGGTCTGGATCTGGTGGGTGGTGGCCGGCGGCGGCGTGGTGCTGGTGGTCGCCGTCATGGTCCTGCTGATCCGGCGGGCGGCGGGGCCCGCGGTGGTCACCGGAACTTCTGGGGGCCCGGGGCGGGCGTCGGTCCCGGCGGCGCCGCGCGGTGACCTCGGCGGGACCGCGGACCCGCCGTTGACCGGCGCGTACGGGGCCGGGCCGCGATCAGCGAACCCGATGTCGCCACCGGCTGAGGGGCGGGCTGTGGTGCCGGGTGCGACCATCCACCCGGAGGACGACCGGCCGGCATGACCGCTTCCGGTCCGTGGGTCGCGGAATCGATTCTTTACGATCGATGGATGCTGGAGGTTCGCGGGCTCACGCACACCTATCCCGACGGGCACGTGGCGATCCGCGGCGTCGACCTGCGGGTCGACGAGGGTGCGCTGGTCAGCATCGTCGGACCGTCCGGCTGCGGCAAGTCGACGCTGCTGCGGTGCGTGGCCGGCCTGCAACGGCCGGCGGCGGGCGAGATCCGGCTCGACGGGGAGCCGATCGACGGCGTGCCGGACGGGCTGGCGGTGGTGTTCCAGGACTACAGCCGGTCGCTCTATCCGTGGCTGACGGTCCGCGACAACGTCGCCCTGCCGCTGCGCCGGCGTGGCATGGCCCGGCCGCAGCGGCGGGACGCCGCCGCGGCGGCCCTCGAGTCGGTGGGGCTGGGGCCGTCGGCCCTCAAGCATCCCTGGCAGCTGTCCGGCGGCATGCAGCAGCGGGTGTCGATCGCCCGGGCGCTGGCCTTCCGGCCGCGGCTGCTGCTGATGGACGAGCCGTTCGGCTCGGTCGACGCGCAGACCCGCGAGGAGCTGGAGGATCTGCTGCTGACGATCCGCGGCGGCTACGGCATGACGATCCTGCTGGTCACGCACGACATCGACGAGAGCGTCTACGTCGGCGACCGGGTGGTGGTGTTCGGCGGCGTGCCGGGCGGTGTGCGCGCCGACCTGCCGGTGCCGCTGCCGAGCCCGCGCGAGCAGATCGCCACCCGCGCCCTGCCGGAGTTCGTGGCGCTGCGCTCGGAGGTGGGCCGCCTGGTCCGCGGCCCCAACTCCACAGTGGATGGCCCGGCGCGGTGAGCGGACACCGCCCGATGCCCTAGGCTCATCGAGATCTTGATCGGACCGGCGACGAGCGTCCGGTCCGGGGGAGGGGCTCGACGATGGACGAGGCCGAGGGCCGGATCTCGGAAACCGCTTTTCGCCTGTTCGAGGCGGTCCGGGGAGTCGGGGTCGAGCGAGGCGTCGACCTCCTTCTCGTCCTGCTGGTCGCCAACTGGCTGCGGGAGCGGCCGTCGGGTCTGCGGGAGGATCTGGCGCCGCTCGTGACGAGCATCTCGGCCCTCGACCAGCCGCCGCGCGATCTGGAGTCGGCGAGGTCGGCACTCAACGAGGCCACCGCCGTCCACGCCCTGCTGCCCTCGCTCATCAACAAGGTCCTCCAGGTTCCGCTGGAAGACGTGCCGGCGACTTTCGAGTGGTTGTTCGGGCAGCTCGCCGGACACGACCGCGTCGCCGGTGAGAGCGACACACCGGTGTCGATCGCCCGGCTGCTGGCGGCGCTCACGGTGCGCAGCGGGGACGTCGTCTACGACCCCGCCTGCGGCAACGGCAATGCACTGCTGGCCGCGGGCGCCGCGGGCCAGGGCGTGCGGGTCGTGGCCAACGACATCAACCAGCGGGTGCTCAGCCGTGCCGTCATGCGGCTTCACCTGCAGGACCTGGATCCGCAGTGGACGCTGGGCGACGCGTTCGAGCGGCCGGGTGACGCCGATGTCGTTCTGGCGCAGCCGCCCTTCGGCGTTCGGCTCACCGACGAGCAGCTCGACCAGTTGGCGACCGGGATGAGAACGCTCGGCGGAAAGGCGCCGAACGGCGATCTCGCGTGGGTGTACCTGGCTTTGGCATCGTTGCGGCCCGGTGGCCGGGCGGCGGTCGTGCTCAGCCGGGAATGCGTCGGCCCGGCACACCGGCAGACGTTGAGCCACCTGCTGGCACGCGATGCCGTCGAGGCGATCATCTCCCTTCCGGGTGGCGCCTTCCGTCACACCAGCATCCCGACCGCCGTCTGCCTGCTCCGGGAACCGAGCCGGACGGCCGGGGAGAGAGCGGCCCGGGTCCTCGTCGTCGACGCGGAGAGCTACTTCGTCTCCGGCCGCGGTGGCACGCTCGAGCTGCCGCCGGACGCCATCGCGGCGCTCGCTGACCTCCTGACCGGTTACCGGCGCGACGGCGAGGTCGAGGCGCCGGCTCACGTCGCCCGGGTGATGGCGGCCGGCGACCTCGATCTGGGCGAGCGGGGTCTCGTCCCGCAGGCCTATCTGCCCGAGGCGGCGGTCAGCCACCCGGCGCCGGAGCGGCGCCTGCTGACGGAGACCCGCCTGGCGAACTTCAAGGCGTTCGGCGCGGACACCCGGGTCCGTCTGGCGCCGCTGACTCTCGTCTACGGCGCCAATTCGGCCGGCAAGTCGAGCATCATCCAGGCGCTGCTGCTGCTGAAACAGTCCATCGAGGAGCCTGGCCTGATCACGCAGGGCCGGATCACCGACGTCGGTGGTTTCACCGGCGTGCTGCACCGGCACGCCGGAGATCAGGTCCGGCTCGGCTTCACCTACGGCGCGGTGCCGGGCTGGATCCCGGCCGACGGGACCGCGGACCCCGCCCGTCCGCGCGAGCTCACCTGGACGTTCCGGACCGATGGCAACGGCCGGGGCGCCCTGCGCTCCACCGGGTTCCGCATCGGTGAGCACACCCTGACGTTCGAGGTCGGCGAGGATCCGTCCCAGGATCTTCTCGAGGTCGACTTCGAGCAGGTGCAGAACGTGTTCCGGGAGCTGGCGACGGGATCGCTGTTCTACCGGCCGGACGCGCGCAACCGGCGGAATCGGGCACGTGACCGGGGGCCCGAACTGCTGCGCCGTCGCGACCGCGATGCGGCGTACGCGGTTCGTGAGCTGCAACGAGGGCGGTACAAACGCCTGCCGGTACGACGTTCGGGCCTCATGCCGTCGGCCGCGGTCCTGATCGACGTCTCCGTTCGAAGGAGTGCGACCGTCGATATCGGGCGGGTGCACGCCAACCGCCTGGCCCGGCTCGCCGCGGGCGTGTCGGCTGAGGTGCGGGGCCTGCTCGGCGACCTGATCTGGCTCGGCCCGCTGCGGTCCGCGCCACGCCGTTTCTACGACCGGTCCTCCACCGATCCGTCCGCCAACGACGGCCGGCACATCGCGATCTTCCTGCTCGATCACGCCTCCGTCGTCGACGAGGTGAACGAGTGGCTGGAGCGGATGGAGGTGCCGTACTCGCTCAAGGTGCTGCCGATCAACGCCGGCGCCGCCACGAGTCTGATCGGTGACCTGGTCGCGATGGTGCTGTCCGACCGGCGCTCCGGTGTCGACGTGACCCCGGCCGACGTCGGGTTCGGCATCAGCCAGATCCTGCCGGTGATCGTGGAGCTGCTCACCCGCCGCGAGTCGATCGTCCTGATCGAGCAGCCGGAGACGCACCTGCACCCACGTCTGCAGTCCCGGCTCGCCGACCTGTTCATCGAGACGGTCCGAGAGGGTGGCCGGGGCAACCAGCTGATCGTGGAGACGCACAGCGAGCACCTTCTGCTGCGCACTCAGCGGCGGATCCGGGAGGGGGTGCTCGACGCGGGCCAGGTCTCGGTCGTCTACGTCGATCAGGATGCCGACGGGCAGACCACCGCCCGGCAACTGCGCCTCGACGACGAGGGCAACTTTCTCGACGAGTGGCCGGACGGCTTCTTCGACGAGCGCCTCGAAGACCTGTTCGGAGGGCTCTGATGTACGCCCGGGTCGCGATCGCGTCGAACGCCCTGCCGACGCCGGGACTGCCCGCCGCGGTCGCCAACGCATTGCATCAGGCTGCGGTGGAGGGGTTGCACGCCCACGGGCGGCTCGTCTTCGGCAGCAACGGGGACGCCGTGGAGCTGATCAAGGCGGTCCAGAGCGGCCCCGGCCTCCCTCCGGACGCCCGCAGGCGATGGAGCGAGATGCTCATCCACCTGGCCAAGATCAAACGGATCACGATCAGCCGGCCGGACACGGTGCCGGTCGCTTCCATCAACGCTCTCGCCGACCTCCGGCAGCACTGGGGCGGCCACGCCGACGTCGCGGTCGTCGCGGCGGAGGCCTGCGAGCCGCTCGGTGTCCCGGTGGACGAGTGGCTTCTGACCGACACCGGGCAGCGCCCGGACGTGGCGACCACCGCGACGGTTCCGCAGTGTTCGGCGATCAAGCGACTTCGCGGACTCGCCGATCACGCGACGGCGCCACGCGGCAGCTCCCGGGATCAGTTCTGGCGCGACGTGCTGGAGCCGCTGGCGACCGGAGCGCAACAGGCGACGGTCGTCGACCGCTACCTCTTCAAGGCGCTCTGGGACCTGACCACGGGCAAGCACTGGACGACGGGCTGGCGAGGCGAGCACCTGGGCTGGCTGCTGCGGCGCCTGGACGCGGTGATGGGCGCGTCGGCGGAGGTCAGGCTGATCGGCGCCGCGAGCCGGGACCACCCCACGATGACCGCGGAGCGCACCGCGGACGCCCTGCGCACCCTCTGGGCACCGGAGTCCGCCGGGCGCCTGGCCCGGGTGACGATCACGCTGGCCGCCCCCGGGAGGCCGGCCTCCTTCCCGCACGATCGGCACATCAGGTTCAGCACCGGCGGAGCGGTGCTGCTCGCGGCCGGGTTCGACCGGCTGCGGGCCGCCGTGATCACGGACGAGGACGGCATGAACTGGCAGTACCGCTGGAGCCGGGCAGCGCTTCAGGAACTGACGTCGACCGAGCGGCGCGCGGCCGCCCTGCCCGGGGCCGGGGCGGTGGTCCTGGAACGACCCGCTGCGTCAGTAGAGCGAACCGCCTGACGTGCTGACCTCGACATCAAGCAGACAGGGGCCGGCGAGGGCCCGCTCCAGCGCCGGCCCCAGCTGCGCGGCCCGGGTCACCCGTGCGGCCGGGCAGCCGAAGCCGCGGGCCAGCGCGGTGAAGTCGAGGCCGGGCAGGTCGGTGCCGGGCACCGACGGGATGCCGATACGGCGGCCGAGCGCCGACACCGCCTCGTAGCGGCGGTTGTTCAGCACGATGACGGTGAGCGGCGCCCGGCGCCGGGCGGCGGTCCACAGCGCCTGGATCGAGTAGAGGCTGGAGCCGTCGCCGACCACGCAGATCACCCGCTCACCGGCGAGGGCCCGGCCCACCGCGACCGGCAGCCCCCAGCCGAGGGCGCCGCTGCCGGTCGTCACGTAGCCGTTCGGCCGGGTGATCGGGATCTGCTCGTGCAGGACGTCCTTGTCGGACGGCGCCTCTTCGACCAGCACCGCATCGGGGCGCCGGCGGTGCAGTTCGGCGAGGACCACGGCGGCGGTGAGCGGGTCGGCGAGCGGCGGCGCGGGCGGGCGGGCCCGCCGCGGCGGATCCGGGCGGTCGGCCGGTTTCACCTGGCGGAGCAGCTCGGCGACACCGGCCCGCACGGTGGTGAGCACGCTGGTGCCGGCCGCCGCCCACGCGGCCGCCGCCGGGTCGCAGTCCAGGTGGAACAGCCGGGTGCCGGCGGCGACGAACGGCCCCTCGGTGTGTACGTGGTAGGTGAACACCGGCGCGCCGATCACCAGCACCACGTCGTGGCCCTCCAGCAGGGCGGCGACCGCGGACCGGACCGGCGGCAGATATCCCTGGAACAGCGGGTGGTCCTCGGGGAACGCGGCGCGGCTCGGCATCGGCGCCGCCCAGACCGCCGCGTGCAACGTCTCGGCGAGTGCGGTGGTCTCCGCCCAGGCGCCGTCCTCGTCGATGCCGGGGCCGGCGACGATCGCCGGCGCGGCGGCCGCGTCCAGGGCTTCGGCGACCTCGCGGAGCACCTCCGGCGCGGCGGTGAAAACACTGTGGACGGCGCGGTGCGGCACCGGGACGGCTGCGGCGTCCCAGTCGTCCTCGGGGACGGAGAGGAACACCGGGCCGCGCGGTGGCGCCAGCGCCACCCGCACGGCCTCGGCCAGTGCGGTGGGCACGGCCGCGGGGCGTTCCGGCTGGTGGCTCCATTTGACGTACGGCCGGGGAAAGGCCGCCGGTTCGTCGGCGGAGAGGAACGGCCGAGTCGGCAGCATGGCCCGGGTCTGTTGTCCCGCCACCACGACCAGCGGCACCCGGTCCCGGTACGCGTTGAACACCGCACCCAGCGCATGCCCCACCCCGCCCGCCGAGTGCAGGCTGACCAGCGCCGGCCGGCCGGTGGCGATCGCGTACCCGGCGGCGGTCCCGACCGCCGACGCCTCCTGCAGCGCCAGCACGTAGTCGAAGTCGTCCGGCCAGTCCCGCAGCATCCGCAGCTCGGTCGAGCCGGGGTTGCCGAACCAGGTGGTCAGGCCGGCGTCGCGGCACACGTCGAAGAAGGCTTCGCGGACCGTGGTCATGTGGCTGCCCTCCAGGCGAGAACCCGGCGCTCCACCAGCTGCAGCACCGCGTTGAGCAGATATCCGAGTACGCCGAGCAGCACGATCGACGCCCAGACGGTCTCGTAGTCGAAGCGGGTCGTCGCCTCCTGCAGCCGGAAGCCGATGCCGTTGGCCACGCCCGGCTGCAGCTCGGAGAAGACCATCAGGATCAGCGACAGGGACAGCGCCAGCCGCAGCCCGGCGAAGAGTTTCGGCATGGTGGCCGGCAGGATCACGAACCCGAGGCGTTCGGCGGCGGTGAGCCGGAACGCGCGGGCGGTCTCGATCTGCAGCGGCTCCACGGTGCGGGCGCCGTCGGCGGTGTTCAGCAGCACCGGCCAGAGTACGCTGAACACGATCGACGCGACCTGCATGACCGGCCCGATCGAGAAGAGCACGATGAAGACCGGCACCAGGGTGGGCGGCGGGATCGCCCGGAAGAACTGCAGCACCGGGTCGAGGAACTCGTAGGCCCACCGGGAGCGCCCGATCGCTACCCCGAGGACCGCTCCGATCAGGGCGCCCAGCAGGAAGCCGGCGCCGAGCCGGGCCAGGCTGGGCAGCACGTCGCCGCTGAGCGCGCCGAGGTGCCGCACGATCGTCGCCGGCGGCGGGAAGAACGGGTCGGCGGCGGCCGAGGCCGCCACCTGCCAGGCGAGCACGGCGCCCAGGAAGATCAGCCAGCGCTGCAGGAAGAGACTCAGTGAACCATTTTCAACCTGGCGCCGGGCCGATGGCCGGCGCCGGCCGCGACGGCCCTGGCCACGTTGAAGAAGATTCATCGGTACGCCCAGTGGAAGACCCGTTGTTCGCCGCGCCAGAGCACCCCGTTGATGGCGAGGCCGAGGATACCGGCCCAGAAGGTGGCGGCCAGGGTGTCGTCGACGCCGCCCGGATAGTTGGCGGCCTGCGCGATGAAGATGCCGATGCCGGCGCCGAACCCGCCGAACATCTCCGCGGTGACGGCCAGGATCAGCGCCACGGCCGCGGCCATCCGTACCCCGGTTGCGACGAACGGCGCGGTGGCCGGCAGCGAGACCATCAGCAGCACGGCGGACCGCCCGAACCCGAACGCCCGCAGCGTCTCCTTGGCCAGCGGGTCCACCTCGCGCAGCCCGTAGATCGTGTTGAACAGGATCGGCCAGACCGCGGCGTAGACGATCACCGTGAGCCGCATCTCCAGGCCGGTGCCGAGCAGCATCGCGACCAGCGGGATGAGCGCCACCGACGGGATCGGCCGGAGGAACTCGACGATCGTGGTGACCGCCCGGGCCACCGGTGCGACGGTGCCGAGCAGCAGACCGAGCGGCACGGCGACGCCGATCGCGATGAGCAGGCCCAGCGCCCACGCGGTGAGGGTGACCCGCACGTCGGCCCGGAACGCCGGGTCGAACGCCAGCTCACCGGCCCGGGTGAGGATCACCGAGGCCGGCGGCAGGAAGTCCTGGTGCACGATGCCGGCGCGGCCGAGCGCCTCACTCGCCGCGATCACCAGCGCGACGCCGGCCGCGCCGCGCGCGAGCTTCCTCAAGGGAACACGATCGTGCCGGCGTCGATCTTGTTGGTGAGCCGCTTCTGCTCGACCATCAGGTCGATCAGTTTCTGCATCCGCTCGGCGCTGGTCGAGGTGCCGAAGGTCGGCATGGTCATCGCCTTGGCCACGGCCGGGTCGATGCCGCGCGCGTACGTCGGCAGGACGGCCTCGACCTTCGCCCGGTCGGCGGCGATCTCGGAGGCTTTCTGGATGGCCCGCTGGAAGGCGGCAGCGGTCCTCGGGTTCTGCTTCGTCCAGGTCTCCAGGGAGAAATAGCCGTCCAGCGGCAGGTCGGTGGCGGGTGCGGCGCCGCCGTCGGCGACCATCCGGGCGCCGAGTTTCTGCACGGTGTCGGTGAGGAACGGCTCCTGGGTGTGTATCGCGTCCAGGTCGCCCTTCTGCATGGTCGCCGCCATCTGCGGGAAGACCACCTGCCGGTACTGCAGCTTCGCCGGGTCGGTGCCGTTCACCGCGGCGATCGCGTCGAAGGTGATCGCCTGGATGTTGTTGAGCACGTGCACCGAGAGGCTGTGGCCCTCGAGGCCCTTCAGGTCGGTGATCGGCGAGTCCGGCATGACCAGCACGCCCATGAACTTCGGGGTCAGCCGGCTGCCCTCGGCGACCAGGTTGATCCGCATGTCGCCCTTGTCGTGGCCGAGCAGCATCGAGGCGTTGTTGGCGAAGACCAGGTCGACGTCGCCGGCCTTGAGCGCCGGATAGGCCTGGGTGCTCTGCTGCACCGGCTGGGTGCGCACGGTCAGGCCCTCGGCCTCGAAGAGCTTCTCCTGCACGGCGATGTAGTACGGCGCGTTGACCACCAGCGCGAGCATCGCGACGTTGATGGTGGCCTTCTCCAGGCCGTTGTCGCCGCCCCGCTCGGGTGCGGCGTCGTCACCGCAGGCGGCCACCAGGACGGCGACGAGGGCGAGCACGAGCGGGAACTTCCGGAACCGGCTCATGCTCGCCACCATATCGGAACTCGTCGATCTCTATGGGTCAGCCGACGGGCACGTCCAGGTAGGATCCGCCACCCACGGTGATCGAGTCACCGGAGGCGTTCTCGTCGTAGTAGAGCGGGTCCACGGTGTCGATCACCAGGGTCAGCGAGTGCCCGGCCGGCAGGTCGTACGCGGTGGCCGGCAGCTTCAGGTCGACGCTGCGTGAGCTGCCGCCGCTGAGCCAGCTGGCCGGCGCGTGGGTGATCAGCTTGGCGTTGCCGACCGCGTCCAGGTCGTAGAGGTAGGCCACCACAGTGCCCTGCGACGCGGTGCCGGACAGCTCCAGGTGCAGCTTCGCCGAGCCGCGGATCCGCTGCGCGGTGGACGGCCGCTCGGCCGCCCAGACGCCGGCCCTGCCGCGGTCCACGAACGGCAGCCAGATCTCCGGCTGCTCCCCGGTGATCGCCGCCGCCCCGTTGGTGATCAGTACGACGCCCCCGTTCGCGACGGTGTCCCGGTCGGTGGGCAGCGTCTTGGTCCAGCCGCTGCTCGGGTTGCCGCCGAGCAGGCCGGTGCCGTCCAGGACGCGGATCCGGCCGAGGCCGTAGCGGCGGTTGTCGCCGGTCAGCGCGGCCCAGTCCGGGTACGCCTCGGTGCCGGCGTTGAGCGGCTTCACCTGGACCGGCTGGCCGGTGGTCCCGTTGCCCTTGAGGTGCTGGTCGAGCCAGGCGTACAGGCTGGTCCAGACGTCGTTGGGCAGGCCCAGCACGCCGGTGAGCTCGGCGATCGCGTGGTCACCGGGGCGCAGTTCCAGGCGCTTCGGGGTGGTCAGCCTGCCGTAGAAGTCGACCAGCTGGTTCGGCGGGAAGAAGGTGTCGCCCCAGCCGTTGGCGATCAGCACGGCCGGCCGGTTGGCGTTGATGGCGTCGAGGTAGGTGGCCGCCGAGCGCACCTTCGCCCAGGCCATCACCTCGGCGACGTCCCGGTTGGCGTTGAAGTCGGCCATCTTGTCGGTGAGGTCCGCGCTCGGCTTGCCGACGATCTGCGCGGCCAGCTCCAGCAGGCCGGCGGACTGGCGGTGCCGGGTCGAGTCGGCGTAGAGCGAGTAGACCAGGTCGGTCCAGCCGCTGAGCACGCCGACAGCGCGGATCCGCGCGTCGAAGGCCGAGCCGAGCAGGCTGATCCCGGCCCCGTACGAGATGCCCGCCGCCCCGATCCGGGCCGGGTCGGCCGCGGTGTTCGCGATGGTCCAGTCCAGCACCTTGGAGAGGTCGGCCATGTCCTTCGGCCCGGCCGTGTCGATCTCGCCGCCGGAGAGCCACCACCCGCGGGGTGTGTAGGAGACGACCACGTACCCGCGCCCGGCGAGGATCCTGGCCTGGGCCAGGTATTCCAGGTCGTTGAGGCCCCAGCTCGACGGCAGGACGACGGCCGGGTGCCGGCCGGCGGCGGCCGGGGCGATCACGTTGGCCTTGAGTATCACGCCGTCGCCGCCGGTGATGTCGACGGCTCTGAATCCGGTGGTGGCCACGGCGGCCTGCGCCGGCCCGGCGGTGCCGATCAGGGTGGTCGCCGCCAGCAGCAGGGCAGCGAGCAGGGAAAACCAACGGCGAGGCGCCATGCGCACTCCTTGGTGGGACGGGGATGTGGGTGTGGCGACGCGTCGTTGGCGGCAGCGTAGGAAGCGGTTCCGAGAATTTGAAGATGGTGACATTCTCGTTACCGGCTAGTAACGTGACTTGTCGGTAACTAGGGGGTGTCAGTTGCTCTACGGGGCCCCGACCGCGCGTCGCCGAGACGCCCAGCGCAACCGTGCGGCCATCCTCGAGGCCGCGAGCGAGGTGCTGGCCACCGGCGACGTGGTCGCCCTGATGCCGGAGATCGCCCGCCGGGCCGGCGTCGGCCAGGCCACCCTGTACCGGCATTTCGCCGACCGGCACGCCCTGATCTCGGCCGTGATCACCTACCAGCTCGACCTGCTCGACGCGCGCGCCGCCGCGCACGCCCACCCGGCCGAGTTCCGCGGCCTGCTGTGCGAGGTGCTGCACCACCAGATCGCGGTGCGCGGCCTGGTCAGCCTGGTGCGCCGGCTGGAGACGGGCGTGCAGGAGCGGTACCGGCGGCGGCTGATCGCCGCGTTCACGATGCCGCTCAACCGGGCCCGCGAGCACGGTTACGTCCGGGACGACCTGGTCCCCGCCGACCTGGCGCTGCTGTTCGCGATGGTGCAGGGCGTCGCCGAGGCCACCGAGGACGTGGCGGCGGCCCGGGCGGCCGCCGATCGGGCGGTCGACCTGATGCTCGACGGGGTGTTCCGGGCCGGCCCGCCGGACTGACCCTCAGGTTTCCGCGCGGACTGCCGATCGCCTCGAGTGCCGGGAACGAGGGGGGTGACGGTGCAGTCAGCGGAGGTCGGTGCGCTCAGCGCGTCGGAACGGGCGGAACTCGAGCGTTTGCGCCAGGTGGTGTCGACCGGTCCCACCGGGTTCGTCTCGATCGACGAATCCGGCGTGGTGACGGTCTGGAACCCGGCCGCGGAACAGTTGCTGGGCTTCACCTCCGCCGAGATCATCGGCCGCTCACTCACCGAGACCCTGATCCCGGAGGAGTTGCGCGCCGCGCACACCGCCGGGATGGCGCGTTACCTCTCCACCGGGCAGCCCACCGTGGTCGGCCGCCCGGTCATCCTGCCGGCGCTGCACCGTGACGGTCACCGCGTCGAGATCGAGCTGACCATCTGGCCCTCGTGGGTGCACGGCGAGCGGCAGTTCTACGCCTTCCTGCGGGACACCGCCGAGCGGCGGGCCGCAGCCGAGCAGGCCGCCCGGCAGACCCGGGCGCTGCTGGCCACCATCGAGGCGCAGCGCGCGGTCACCGCCGTCGCGTACGACCGTGACCTGGCCCTGCGCGTGATCGCCGAACAGGCGGTGGCCGGGTTCCCGGCCGCCGACGGCGCGGTGGTCGAACTGCTCGACGGCGACTCGCTGGTCTACTCGGCCACCGCCGGCTCCCTGACGCCGCACGCCGGCCTGCGGATCCCGGCGGCCGGCTCGCTCAGTGGCGTCGCCATCGCCGAGCGGGCCGCCGTGCGCTGCGCCGACACCGCGACCGACCCGCGGGTCAACCGGGAGCTGTGCCGGCTGGTCGGCGCCCGGTCGATGTGCATCGCGCCGCTCTACCGTGGCGACGAGCCGATCGGCGTGCTCAAGGTGTCCGGCGGCGTGCCGGACGCGTTCGACGCCGCCGACGCCCACCAGCTCGAACTGCTCTCCGGCAGCCTCACGTCGGCGCTGATGCACGCCGACGACTACGCGCAGCGCGCCCGCGCCCTGCGGGCGCTGGAGGCCAGCGAGACCCGCTTCCGCCTGACCTTCGAGAACTCGCCGCTCGGCCTCATCCTGGCCAGCGTCGACCCGGCCTCGTTCGGCCGCTATCTGCAGGTCAACCCGGCGATGTGCGCGATCACCGGATACACCGCCGAGGAGCTCACCCGGATGAGCTTCGCGGACCTTCAGCACCCGGAGGACGCCGCCGCGACCACCGAGGCGCTGCGCGGCATGCTCACCGAGGGCCGGGACGCGATCCGTGCCGAGAAGCGGTACCTGCACAAGGACGGGCGCACCATCTGGGTGTCGGTCCGGGTGGCCGTGGTGCGTGCCGGGGACGGCGAGCCGTCCTACGCGGTGGTCCAGGTCGAGGACGTCACCGCGCAGCGCGCGGCGGACGCGCGCCTGCATCAGCAGGCCAAGCTGCTGGAGCTCATCCCGGCCGCGGTCATCATCCGTACGCTGGACGGCCGCATCCGATGGTGGAACGCCGGCGCCCAGGAGCTGTACGGATGGACCCTGGAAGCCGCCCGCGGCACGGTCACGCACCGGCTGCTGGGCACCTCGTTCGTCGACGAGAGCTCGCTGGCCGAGCAGGGCCGGGCACTGGAGCGGGACGGGCACTGGGAGGGCCAGCTGCAGCGGCTCACCTCGACCGGACGCACCGTCACGGTGCTCTGCCGGCAGGTCGTCTACCAGCCCGAGCCGGGCGGCGACGGGACCGGCGAGATCCAGGTCCTGGAGATCAACACGGATGTGACCGCGGCCCGTGCCGCCGAGCAGGCTCTCGCGCTGAACGAGCGGCGTTTCCGGGCCCAGTTCACCCACTCCGCGGCCGGTCAGATCATCCATGGTCTGGACGGCACGCTGATCGCGGTCAACGACGCCTTCGCGGCGATGATCGGCCGTCGGCCCGAGGAACTGGCCGGCCGCAAGCTCGACCATGAACTGCTCGACATCGACGACATCCGGCACGCCCACCACCAGATCGCCAGGCTGTTCGCCGGGGAGGCCGACTCCTACCTGCACGAGACGCGGGTGCGGCACGCCGGCGGGCACTGGGTGGACGTCGAGGCCACGGTCTCCCTGGTGCGCGACGCCGACGGCCGGCCGCAGCACCTGATCATCGTGCTCACCGACGTCTCCGCGCGCCGCGCCGCCGAACGCGCCCGCGACCAGGCCGCGGACGCGCTCACCGAGCGCAACACCGCACTGGAGGCGGCCAACCAGCTCAAGCTCGACATCATCGGCATGCTCGGGCACGAGATCAGCAACCCGCTGTCGGCGATCCTCGGCTACAGCGACCTGCTCGCCGCCGACCTGCCCGAGCAGACCCCGAACGGCCGCGCGGTCGCGGTGATCGGCCGGCAGGCCCAGCGGCTCGACGACATCGTGCGCGAGGTGCTCGCGATGGTCAGCATCGACGCCGGCAACCTCAGCGCGGTACGCCAGGAGCTCTCGCTGCGCGACGAGGTCGAACGGCTGCTGGAGAGCACCGGGAACAGCCGGCTGGCGGTGCTCGGCGGCGACGCCCGGGTGCTCTTCCACCCCGCCCACCTCCAGCAGATCCTGGTGAACCTGCTGTCCAACGCCGACAAGTACGCGGGTGGCGCCACCGCGATTCGCATCGAGCGGGGCGCCTCGCGGGTCCTGCTGCGGGTGGAGGACCGCGGCCCCGGCGTGCCCGCCGAGTTCCGCCCGCACCTGTTCGACCGGCTCACCCGGGCCGAACGCGACGCCGGCACGGTCCGCGGCACCGGCCTGGGCCTCTACATCGTGCGCAGCCTGGCCCGGGCCAACCACGGCGAGGTCCGGCACGAGCCCGCACCCACCGGCGGCTCCCACTTCATCCTGGAGGCCGAGAGCGGGTGAGGTTCGGGCGCGCAGCGCACCGGAACCTCACGCAGTCAGACCATCCGGAGCCGTAAGGTCCGCGCGGCCGTCGTCAGCAGGTGCCCGCGCAGGGTGTCGTCGTCCAGATCGGCGAGGGTGTCCTCGGTGCCGGCCAGGATCAGGCCGCCGGCCACCACCGCCACGTCCACCCGGGTGGCGTCGTCCGGCGACGGGCCGGTGAGCAGCGCGACGACACGCTGGATCGAGGCCATCGCCGGATGCTGCCGGACCAGGCGGCTCACCACCGGGTCGAAGCTGAGCACCGCGGAGAGCCGGCGGTACTCCACCACCAGGTCGACGACGCCGGTCAGCGCGGCCCGGCGGCGGGCGGCCGGCGTACGTCTCGCCTCCGCCGCCTCGGCGAGTGGTTCCAGCCGGGCCAGCGCCGGGTCGACGACCGCGAGGACGATCTCCTCCTTGGTCGGGAACTGGTGATAGACGGCCGCCTTGGTGACCCCCAGGCGGTCCGCGATCATCTGGAGCGACGTGCCGCTGACGCCGTGCTCGGCGAAGAGTTCCAGTGCGGCCGACAGAACCCGGTCCCGTGCGCTCCCGTTCACCGTCGGATCGTACCGAGATCTTGTTGCCGGGTAGCCGATCGGCTACCTTCCCGCATAGCCGAGCGGCTAGGGGAGGCGACATGACTGAGATATGGGATCGCGACGTGGACGTGCTGGTGGTGGGCACCGGCGGAGCCGGCATGACCGCCGCGATCGCGGCCGCCGACGCCGGAGCCGGCGTCCTCGTGGTGGAGAGCACCGGCAAATGGGGCGGCACCACGGCGCTCAGCGGCGGCGGGTTGTGGATGCCCACCAACCCGCTGATCGCGAAACACGGCGGTGAGGACTCGGTGGAGAAGGCCCTCACCTACCTCGAGGCGGCGATCGGCGACGCCGGGCCGGCCAGCTCGCCGGAGCGGCGGCGCGCCTTCGTGGAGACCGTCCCCGAGGTGTACACGCTGCTGGAGCGCCTCGGCGTGCGGTGGACCGCGTCGAAGGACTACCCCGACTACTACCCGGACCGGCCCGGCGGCATGGTCGGGCGCGGCATCGAGGTCGAGCCGTTCGACACCCGCAAGCTCGGCGACTGGTACGCGACGTTCCGCGGCCGGGACAGCCTGCCCGCCCCGCTGAAGACCGACGACGTCTGGCTGCTGTCGCGAGCGTGGTCCACCCCGGACGGCTTCGTCCGCGGCGCCCGCTTCGTGTTCCGGACCATCTTCGGGCTGGTCCGCGGCAAGCGGCTGTTCGGGCTCGGTTCGGCGCTGACCGCCAGCCTGCTCACCATCCTGGTGCGGCAGGGCGCCGAGATCCTGCTGAACACCCCGCTGACCGGGCTGATCACCGACGAGAGCGGCGCGGTGACCGGCGCGACGGTGCGGACCGCGGAGGGCGCCACCCTCCGGATCCGGGCACGCGGCGGCGTGATCCTCGGTGGGGGCGGGTTCGCGCACAACACCGCGTGGCGCGAGCAGCACCACGGCGTACCGGGCTACAGCTCGGCGGCCGAGGGCGACCTGGGCGACCCGATCCGGATCGCCGAGGAGGCCGGCGCCCGGCTGGAGCTGATGGACGACGCCTGGTGGGGCGCCTCGGTGCCGCTGCCCGGCGGTGACCACCACCAGTTCGTGCTCTCCGAGCGGTCGATGCCGTACAGCATCGTGGTCGACTCCTCGGGCGAGCGGTTCACCAACGAGTCGGCCAGCTACATCGACTTCGGGCACGCCATCCTGGAACGCGACAAGACCGTCCCGGCGATCCCGTCCTGGCTGATCCTGGACGTGCGGCACCGCCGGCGTTACCTGTTCAACGCGTTCCTGCAGGGCACCAGGAAGCTGCGCGAGGCGGGCATCGTGCGCTCCGCCGACACGATCGAGGGTCTGGCCGCCGAGCTCGGCATGGAACCCGCCCGGCTGCGCGCCACCGTCGACCGGTTCAACGGCTTCGCCCGCAGCGGCGTCGACGAGGACTTCGGCCGGGGCCGCACGGTCTACGACAACTACTACGGCGACCCGAGCGTCAAGCCGAACCCGAACCTCGGCACCCTGGAGAAGGGCCCGTTCACCGCGGTCCAGCTGGTCCCCGGCGACCTGGGCACCAAGGGCGGCCTGCTCACCGACGCCGAGGGCCGCGCGGTCGGCGCCGACGGGACGCCGATCACCGGCCTGTACGCGGCCGGCAACACCACCGCCTCGGTGATGGGCCGTACCTACCCGGGCCCGGGCTCGACGATCGCCCCGGCGATGGTCTTCGGCTACCGCGCCGGCCGGGACGCCGCCGCCCGGGTCACCGCCGCCGCCAGCATGTGACGCAGATCGACATCGGCCTACCTGGGAATGGCTCACAGCTTTCCTGGGTAGGCTGGGAACTTCGCATCTCTGTCAGCGAAGGAGTTGATTTCCGCCGTGGGCGGATACGGGTGGCAAGTTGTCCTCGTCGTAGTGCTTGTGCTGCTCAACGCGGCTTTTTCCGGAAGCGAGATGGCACTGATCTCGCTCCGCGAGAGCCAGCTGCAACGTCTGGAGCGGCAGTCCCGCACCGGCCGGACGCTCGCCAAGCTGGCCCGGGACCCGAACCGGTTCCTGGCCACCATTCAGATCGGTATCACCCTGGCCGGATTCCTGGCCTCGGCTGCCGCGGCCACCACGCTCGCGCAGCCGCTGATCGAGCCGTTGAGCGGCCTGCTCGGCACGGCCGCCGAGCCGGTGGCGATCCTGCTGATCACCATCGTCCTGACCTTCTTCACGCTCGTCGTCGGTGAGCTGGCGCCGAAGCGGATCGCCATGCAGCGCGCCGAGGGGTGGGCGCTGCTGGTCGCCCGTCCGCTCGACGTGCTCGCCACGCTGTCGCGGCCGGTGGTCTGGCTGCTCGGCAAGTCCACCGACCTGGTGGTGCGCCTGACCGGTGGCGACCCCGACGCGGGCCGCGAGGAGGTCAGCACCGAGGAGATCCGCGACATGGTCGCGCAGCAGCAGGACATCACCGCCGAGCAGCGCACCATCATCTCCGGCGCTTTCGAGATCGCCGACCGCATCCTGCGGGAGATCCTGGTGCCCCGCCGTGACGTGCTCGTCCTGCCGGCCGACACCCCGGCGCCCGAGGCTCTCGACCGGCTGGTCGCCGGCGGGCACTCGCGGGCCCCGGTCACCGGCCCGATGGGCCTGGACGACGTGCTCGGCGTGGTGCACCTGCGTGACCTGATCGGCGCCACCGGCCCGGTCAGCGACCACATGTTCACCCCGCTGTTCCTGCCGGAGACGCTGAAGGTCTCCGACGCGATGCGCCAGCTGCGGCTCCAGCGCCAGCAGTTCGCCCTGGTGGTGGACGAGCGCGGCGCCATCGACGGCATCGTCACCATGGAGGACCTGGTCGAGGAGGTCGTCGGCGAGATCTACGACGAGACCGACCGCGACGTGCAGTCGGTGGTCCGCGAGGACGACGGCGCGATGCTGCTGCCCGGCACCTTCCCGATCCACGACCTGCCGGACATCGGCGTCGACATCGAGGAGATCGACGCGGGCGACTACACCACGGTCGCCGGCCTGGTGCTGGCCCGCCTGGGCCACATCCCGACGGCGCCGGGTGAGACGGTCGCCATCGACGGGCACACCGCCGAGGTGGTGGAGATCACCGGCCGGGCCATCACCAAGTTGCGGCTGCGCCCGCTCGCCGAGCGGCCCGCCGAGGACGTTCCGGTCTGACCCTTCGCCTGACTGACGCGGCCCCGGGGATCTCCCCGGGGCCGCTTCACGTCAACAGGGCGTTAACAAACACGCGGCTTGCGTCTGCGTGGTGTGAACAGCCGTAGGCGGCGGGCGGGCATCGAGATTGGCTCGGGTGTACCCGAAAGATCTCGATGGAGGAGTCACCCGTGGCTGATCTCGTGTTCGTCGTGCTCACGGTGACGCTGTTCGCGGCGTTCACCGTGCTGGTGAAGGCGGCCGAACGCTGATGAGCGCCGTCAACCTGGCCGGCCTGGTGCTGGCCGTCGCGCTGGGCGCCCTGCTGGTGGCCGCCCTGCTGTTCCCGGAGAAGTTCTGATGGCCGGCTGGCTCTTCGTGCTGACGCTGGCCGCCGCGCTGGTGGCGGTGTACCGGCCGTTCGGCGATCACATCCACCGGGTGGTCACCGGCACCCGGCACCACGCGGTGGAGCGCGGCATCTACCGGCTCGTCGGCGTGGACGCCGGCGCGGGGCAGACCTGGGGGGTCTACGCCCGGTCGGTGCTGGCCTTCTCGGTCGTGTCGGTGCTGTTCCTCTACGCGTTCCTGCGGCTGCAGGACCGGCTTTGGCTCTCGCTCGGGCTTCCGGCCGTGGAGAGCCACCTCGCCTGGAACACCGCGGTCAGCTTCGTGACCAACACGAACTGGCAGGCGTACTCGGGTGAGTCGACGCTGGGCCACCTGGCGCAGATGGCCGGCCTGGCGGTGCAGAACTTCGTGTCGGCGAGCGTCGGCATCGCGGTCGCGGTGGCCCTGATGCGCGGGTTCGCGAGCACCGGTGGGGCGGAGCTGGGCAACTTCTGGGTCGACCTGACCCGGGTCACGCTGCGCGTCCTGCTGCCGGTGAGCGCGCTGGCCACGCTGGTCTTCATGGCCGCGGGAGCGGTGCAGGACCTCACCGCCGGACCGGTGGCCTCGCAGGAGGCGATCAAACTGCTGGGCACGAACGGCGGCGGCTTCTTCAACGCCAATTCGGCCCATCCGTACGAGAACCCGACCGCCTGGACGAACTGGCTGCAGGTGTTCCTGATCCTGCTGATCCCGTTCAGCCTGCCGCGGGTCTTCGGCCGGATGGTCGGGCAGAACCGTCAGGGCTACGCGATCGTGGCGGTGATGGCGCTGCTGGCGCTCGGCAGCGTCGCGCTGACCGTGGCGTTCGAGACGCACGGCGCCGGCACGGTCCCGCAGGCCGTCGGCGCGGCCATGGAGGGCAAGGAGACCCGCTTCGGGGTGCCGAACTCGGCCGTCTTCGCCGCGGCCACCACACTGACCTCGACCGGGGCGGTGAACTCGTTCCACGACTCGTACACCGCGCTGGGCGGGATGATGCCGCTGGTCAACATGATGCTCGGCGAGGTCGCTCCGGGCGGGGCCGGTTCCGGCCTGTACGGCATGCTGATCCTCGCCGTGATCACGGTCTTCGTGGCCGGGCTGATGGTCGGTCGCACCCCGGAGTATCTGGGCAAGCGGATCGGCACCCGGCAGATCCAGCTGGCGTCGCTGTACTTCCTGGTCACCCCGATCGTCGTGCTGACCGGCACCGCGCTGGCGTTCGCCACCGGCAACCACGGCACCGCGCTCAACACCGGCCCGCACGGCCTCTCCGAGGTGCTCTACGCCTTCACCAGCGCCGGCAACAACAACGGTTCGGCGTTCGCCGGGATCACCGTGAACACCCCGTGGTGGAACACCGCGCTCGGCCTGGCCATGCTGCTCGGCCGCTTCCTGCCGCTGATCCTGGTCCTGGCGCTGGCCGGCTCGTTCGCCGGGCAGCGGCCGGTGCCCGCGTCGGCCGGCACGCTCCCCACCCACCAGCCACTGTTCGTCGGCATGGTCGCCGGCGTCACCGTCGTGCTGGTCGCCCTCACCTTCCTGCCCGCCCTCGCTCTCGGACCTCTCGCGGAGGGACTCTCGTGACCGCCCTGCTGGACAGCCCCCGGCCCGTGGCCGAACCGGTACGGCCCCGGCTCCTGGAACCACGCGCGCTGCCGAACGCGCTGCGCAAGCTGGACCCGCGCACCCTGTGGCGCAACCCGGTGATGTTCGTCGTCGAGGTCGGCGCGGCCTTCACCACCGTGCTGTCGATCGCCGACCCGAGCCCGCTGTCCTGGCTGATCACGGCCTGGCTGTGGCTGACCGTCGTCTTCGCCAACCTGGCCGAGGCGGTGGCCGAGGGCCGCGGCAGGGCGCAGGCGGCCACCCTGCGGGCGGCGAAACGGGACACCGTCGCGTTCCTGGCCGACGGGCGGCGGGTCGCGGCCGCCGACCTCCGGCAGGGGGACGTCGTGGTGGTCGAGGCCGGCCAGACCATCCCGGGCGACGGTGACGTGATCGAGGGCATCGCCAGCGTCGACGAGTCGGCGATCACCGGCGAGTCGGCGCCGGTGATCCGGGAGTCCGGCGGCGACCGGTCGGCGGTCACCGGCGGGACGCGGGTGCTCAGCGACCGGATCGTCGTGCGGATCACCCAGCGGCCGGGGGAGAGCTTCGTCGACCGGATGATCGCCCTGGTCGAGGGCGCGAACCGGCAGAAGACACCGAACGAGATCGCGCTGAACATCCTGCTCGCCGCTCTCACGATCATCTTCCTGCTGGCCGTGGTGACGCTGCAGCCGCTCGCGATCTTCTCGAAGGCCTATCAGGTGGCGGCGCCGGACAGCGCGGCGATCGACGCGGACGGGATCACCGGGATCGTGCTGGTGTCGCTGCTGGTCTGTCTGATTCCGACCACCATCGGGGCGCTCCTGTCGGCGATCGGCATCGCCGGCATGGACCGCCTCGTGCAGCGCAACGTGCTCGCCCTGAGCGGACGGGCGGTGGAGGCGGCCGGCGACGTGAGCACGCTGCTGCTCGACAAGACCGGCACCATCACCCTGGGCAACCGGCACGCGGCTGCCTTCGTACCGGTCAAGGGGGTTGATCGGGAAGAGCTCGCCGAGGCCGCGCGACTGGCGAGCCTGGCCGACGAGACGCCCGAAGGGCGCTCGATCGTGGCGCTCGCCGGCAGCGGGCCGGCGCCGGCGGACGGTGGCGTGCCGGTGCCGTTCAGCGCGCAGACCCGGATGAGCGGGATCGACCTGGCGCCCGGCCCGCAGTCCGGTCAGGGGCGGGTGGCCGGGGAGCGCCGGATCCGCAAGGGCGCGGCGAAGGCCGTCGTCCGGTGGGCCGGCGCCGAGAGCGCCGAGGTCGACGAGATTGTCGACGAGATCAGCCGAGCCGGTGGGACGCCGCTGGTGGTGGCCGAGAACGATCGGATCCTCGGGGTTATCCACCTGAAGGACGTGGTCAAGCCCGGCCTGCGCGAGCGGTTCGGCGAGATGCGGCGGATGGGCATCCGCACTGTGATGATCACGGGGGACAACCCGCGCACGGCGGCGGCGATCGCCGCCGAAGCCGGCGTCGACGACTACCTCGCCGAGGCCACCCCGGAGGACAAACTCGCCCTTATCCGGCGGGAACAGCGGGGCGGGCGGCTGGTCGCGATGACCGGCGACGGTACGAACGACGCGCCCGCCCTCGCCCAGGCCGACGTCGGGGTGGCGATGAACACCGGGACGTCGGCGGCGAAGGAGGCCGGCAACATGGTCGACCTCGACTCGGACCCGACGAAGCTGATCGAGATCGTGGAGATCGGCAAGCAGCTTCTGATCACCCGGGGAGCGTTGACGACATTCTCGATCGCCAATGACGTCGCCAAGTACTTCGCGATCATCCCGGCTATCTTCACCGGGCTCTACCCGGGCCTGGACGCGCTGAACGTCATGCGGCTGCACTCGCCGGGCTCGGCGATCCTGTCCGCGGTCGTCTTCAACGCGCTGGTGATCGTGGCGCTGATCCCGCTCGCCCTGCGCGGCGTGCGCTACCGACCGTCGTCGGCGAGCGCCCTGCTGCGCCGCAACCTGCTCGTCTACGGCCTCGGCGGCGTCGTCGCGCCGTTCGCCGGCATCAAGCTCATCGACCTGTTCGTCCAGCTCGTCCCCGGGATCTGATCGTCATGCGAAGGCACCTCGCGGCGCTGCGCGCGCTGCTGCTCCTCACCGCCCTGCTCGGCCTCGCCTATCCGCTCGCGTTCGTGGCGGCCGGCCGGCTGCCGGCCCTCGCCGCCGACCCCCGGCTGATCGGGCAGTCCTTCGGCGAGGACCCCCGCTATTTCCAGAGCCGGCCCTCGGTGTCCGATTACGATCCCGCGGCGACCGGCGCGAGCAACCTCGGCCCGGAGGACGTCGTGGACACCCCGGACCGGCAGAGCCTGCTCACCCGGGTCTGCGCCCGCAGCCTGGCGGTCGGCGAGCGGGAGGGTGTCGACGGCCGGCGCCCCTACTGCACCGCCGGCGGCGTCGGCGCGGTGCTGGAGGTGTTCCGCCGCGACGGCCTCACCGGGCCGGTCACCCGCGCGGTCGCGGTCAACGGGCCGGCGTTCGTCGCCACCTACGAGGGGGTCCCGGTCGAGGCCGGCCCGGCCGCGATCTCCGGCGGGGTGATCACGCCGATCCGCGGCGACGCGCCGGCGACGCCGGCGGTGCCGGCCGATGCGGTCACCGCCAGCGGCAGCGGGCTCGATCCGCACATCAGCCCGGCGTACGCCCGGCTGCAGGTGCCGCGGATCGCCCGTGAGCGTGGTCTCACCGTGGCGCGGGTGCGCCATCTGGTCGAGGAGAATTCCGGTGGACGGGCGCTGGGCTTCCTGGGGGAGCCGGTGGTGAACGTGCTCGCCCTGAACGAGGCGCTGGACCGGGAGAGCTGACTGTGGCGCGCGGTGAACTGCGGATCTACCTCGGTGCGGCGCCGGGCGTCGGCAAGACCTACGCGATGCTCGAGGAGGCGCACCGGCGTGCCGGGCGCGGCACCGACGTGGTGATCGCGCTGGTGGAGACGCACGGCCGCAAGCACACCGCCGCCCTGATCGGCGACCTGGAGGTGGTGCCGCGCCGCACGCTGACGCACCGCGACACGGCTTTCACCGAGATGGACCTGGACGCCGTGCTGGCCCGGCGGCCGCAGCTCGCCGTCGCCGACGAGCTGGCGCACAGCAACGTGCCCGGGTCCCGCAACGACAAGCGCTGGCAGGACGTGCACGCCCTGCTCGACGCCGGGATCAGCGTGCTGACCACGGTCAACGTCCAGCACCTGGAGTCGCTCAACGACGTGGTCGCCCGGATCACCGGCGTCGAGCAGCGGGAGACCGTGCCGGACGCCGTGGTTCGCGCCGCCGAACAGGTCGAACTCGTCGACATGACCCCGGAGGCGCTGCGCCGGCGGATGGCGCACGGCAACGTCTACCGGCCGGAGCGGATCGACGCCGCGCTCGGCAACTGGTTCCGGGCCGGCAACCTCACCGCGCTGCGCGAGCTCGCCCTGCTCTGGCTCGCCGACCAGGTGGAGGAGCAGCTCGACCGGTACCGCGCCGACCACGACATCGACGCCACCTGGGAGACCCGGGAACGGGTTGTGGTCGCGCTCAGCGGCGGCGCCGAGGGGGAGACGCTGATCCGCCGGGCCGGCCGGATCGCCGCCCGCAGCCGGGGCGCCGACCTGCTGGCCGTGCACGTGACCCGCAGCGACGGGCTGGCCGGGGCCGACCCGGCGGTGCTGGCCCGGCAGCGGGTGCTGACGGAGAGCCTGGGCGGGTCGTACCACCAGGTGTCCGGGACCGACGTGCCGCGGGCGCTGCTGGAGTTCGCCCGCGGGGTCAACGCCACCCAGATCGTGCTCGGCGTCTCCAGCCGGGGGCGGCTCGCCCGGCTGTTCAGCGCCGGGGTCGGCACGGCCACCACGATGCTCTCCGGCTCGATCGACGTGCACCTGGTCAGTCATGAGCGGGCGGGGCGCGGACGGCGTACCGACCGGGTGCCGGCCGCGCTGTCGCGCGGGCGCCGGATCGCCGGGTTCGGCCTGGCGCTGGCCGGGCTGCCGCTGCTGACCGCGGTCCTGCTGGTCCTGCCGGAGCCGTCGCTGATCAACAACATCCTGCTCTTCCTGGCCACCGTGGTCGGTGTCGCCCTGGTCGGCGGGCTGTGGCCGGCGCTGTTCGCGGCGATCGGCGGGTCACTGCTGCTCAACTGGTTCTTCACCCCGCCGTACGGGCGGTTCGCCATCGCGCAGGGACAGAACCTGCTGGCCCTGGCCATCTTCATCGTGGTGGCGGTCGCGGTCAGCTGGGTCGTCGACACCGCCGCCCGGCGGACCCGGCAGGCCGCCGAGGCCTCGGCCGAGGCGCAGACCCTGGCCGCCGTGGCGGGCGGCGTGCTGCGCGGTGAACGGCCGCTGATCGCCCTGCTCGACCGGCTCCGCGAGACGTTCGCGCTGGAGTCGGTGGCGCTGCTGGAGGAGGGCGAGACCGTCGCCGAGGTGGGCCGGCCCGGTCTGGCGCCGGACACCGCCGACGTCACCGTGCAGGCCGGCGACCGGCTGCGGATGCTCCTGCGCGGCCGCACCCTGGAGGCGTCCGGCCGGCGGGTGGTGGAGGCGTTCGCGGCGCAGGCGGCGGTCGCGCTGCGCCAGGAACGGCTCGCCGCCGAGGCCGCCACCGCCCGGCCGCTGGCCGAGGCGAACAGGCTGCGGACCGCGCTGCTGGCGGCGGTCAGCCACGACCTGCGTACGCCGCTCGCCTCCGCCAAGGCCGCGGTCGCCGGGCTGCGCAGCACCGAGGTGAGCTTCGACGACCAGGATCGTGAGGAGCTGCTCGCCACCGCGGACGAGTCGCTCGACCGGCTGGACCGGCTGGTGGCGAACCTGCTGGACATGAGCCGGCTGCAGTCCGGTGCGCTCGGCGTCACCTCGATCGACGTGGGCGCGGAGGACGTCGTACCGATGGCTCTGGAAGATCTCGGCCCGCCGGGCCGGCGGGTCGTGCTGCGCGTGCCGGACGACCTGCCGATGCTGCGTGCCGACCCGGGCCTGCTGGAACGGGTGCTGGTCAACCTGATCGCGAACGCGCTGCGCTACAGCCCGCCGGACCGGCCGCCGCTGGTCACCGGCAGCAGTCACGGCGACACCGTCGAGCTGCGGGTCATCGACCACGGTCCGGGCATCCCGGCCGAGAAGTGGGACGATGTGTTCCTGCCGTTCCAGCGGCTCGGGGACCGCGACAACCACACCGGGGTGGGGCTGGGCCTGGCGCTGTCGCGCGGCCTGACCGAGGCGATGGGTGGCACGCTCACCCCCGACGAGACCCCCGGAGGCGGCCTCACCATGATCCTCGCGCTGCCCACGGCGGGCCCGGCATGACCCGCGTCCTGGTCGTGGACGACGACTCGCAGATCGTCCGGGCGTTGCGGATCAACCTGAAGGCCCACGGGTACGAGGTGGACACCGCCCGCGACGGCGCCTCCGCGCTGCACCTCGCCGCCCACCACCACCCCGACCTGGTGGTGCTCGACCTCGGCCTGCCCGACATGGAGGGCGCCGAGGTGATCGGCGGGCTGCGCGGCTGGACCGACGTGCCGGTCATCGTGCTCTCCGGGCGGGCCGGCAGCGCCGACAAGGTGGCCGCCCTGGACGCCGGCGCGGACGACTACGTCACCAAGCCGTTCGGCGTCGACGAACTGCTCGCCCGGATCCGGGCGGTCACCCGCCGCGGCCGGCAGCCCGGCGACCCGATGCCGGTGGCCCGGATCGGCGCGCACACCGTCGACCTGGCGGAACGCTCGATCTCCGGCGACGTCCGCCTCACCCCGACCGAGTGGCAGCTGCTGGAGCATCTGCTGCGCCACCCCGGCAAGCTGATCACCCAGCGGGAGCTGCTGCACGACGTGTGGGGCCCGCAGTACCGGACCGAGACCAACTATCTGCGGCAGTACATGGCCCGGCTGCGGCGCAAGCTGGAGGACGACCCGGCCCGCCCGCGTCACCTGCTCACCGAACCGGGCATGGGGTACCGCTTCCGCCCTTAGTTCTCGCGCTCCCGGACCGATATGTCTGTTGTCCGGCGCTCGGCTGGCGTGGCGACAAGGAGATCAGCGTGCGGTTGTTCGGTTCCCGGCCGGCGAGCCCGGAGGTCACCCGCCCCACGCCCCGCGACGTGGAGGCGCTGGAACAGCTGGTGCTCGCCCTGGAATCGGCGATCGACGAGAGCACGGCATGGCGGATCACGGTCGCCAGCACGGTCGAGTCGTACGGCTTCGGCTACGGCGCGGTCTGGCTGCCGCAGCCGGACGGCAGGCTGCACCTGATGCACGAGACCGGCCGGATCACCGCACAGCTGAAGGCGGTGACACCCGGCGCCGGCCCGGTGGGCGACGGCGGGCTGGTCGGCAGGGCGTACCGCTCGCGCGCCGCGGTCTACGTCGAGTCGCCGGCCGAGTGCGGGGACTGCCGGCGCTGCCAGGCGGCGCAGCAGGCCGGCATGGTCAGCGCGGTGGTGCTGCCGGTGACCAAGGGCGCCGAGGTGCACGCCGTCCTGGAGTACTACTCGGCGCACCCGCTGCACCTGGACGCGGCGCGGCGGGAGAAGTTCGCCTCCATCGCCCGGATCGCCGAGCGGGCCCGCGCCAGCGCGGTCGCCGCGGCCGAGCTGCGGCAGGTGGCCGACGATCGTACGGCGGTGACCACGGTCGTCACCAGGCTGGGCAGCGCACCCGACAGTCAGGCCGCGATCCGCAGCGCCCTGGACAGTGTGCGGACCGCCTTCGGCTGGGCGTACGGCTCGTACTGGGAGGTCGACCCGGACGACAGCGTGCTGAAGTTCCAGCTGGAGTCCGGCTCGGCCGGCGACGAGTTCCGCCGGGTCACGCTCGCCGCGACCTTCGCCGAGGGCGTCGGCCTGTCCGGGCGGGCGTGGCGCGCCAAGGACCTGGTCTTCGTCCGCGACCTGGCCGAGCTGACCGACTGCGTCCGGGCGCCGGCGGCACAGCGGGCCGGTGTCCGCTCCGGTGTCTGCTTCCCGATCATGAGCGGCGACCGGATCGTCGGCACCATGGACTTCTTCACCACCGAGTACATCGACCTGTCCGAGTCCCGGGCCGCCGCCCTGCGCAACGTGCAGCAGCTGGTCTCCCAGCGGCTCGACGTGATGCGCGGCGCCGAGCGGGCCACCGCCAACGCCCGGGCGCTGCTGGACACCGTCGAACGGCTGCGCAGCGCCAGCGGCGACGCGACCTCGGTCGCCGAGCAGGCGGTGGACCGGGCGTCGGCGATGACCGCCGAGGTGGCCGCGCTGGGACAGGCGTCGGCCGCGATCGGGAACGTCATCAAGATCATCGAGTCGATCGCCGAGCAGACCAACCTGCTCGCGCTCAACGCCACCATCGAGGCCGCGCGGGCCGGGGAGAGCGGCAAGGGCTTCGCGGTGGTGGCCGGTGAGGTGAAGGAACTCGCCCGGGAGACCGCCGAGGCCACCCAGAAGGTCGCCGACCAGATCGCCGGCATTCAGGCCAGCGCCGAGACGGTCGCCGCCGGCATCCACACCACCAGCGAGACGATCGGCAAGATGGACAGCGTCCAGGCCCGGATGAACGACGTGCTCGCCGAGCAGGCGGAGATGGCCCGGGCGCTGCAGGGCTGACCCGTCCGGTCGAACATTCGTCCTAGCCCCCACCCGTACGCCGAAATGGACGATGATGCGTCCATACGGCAACGGAGGGAGTGGAGATGAGCGGAGTTCGGTTGCTGGTCGGCACCCGCAAGGGCGCATTCATCCTTACCTCGGACGAACGGCGCCAGGAGTGGAAGGTCGACGGCCCGCACTTCAGCGGCTGGGAGATCTACCACATGAACGGCTCGCCGGCCGACCCGAATCGGTTGTACGCGTCGCAGTCCGGCGGCTGGTTCGGCCAGCTGATCCAGCGGTCCGACGACGGCGGCAAGACGTGGAGCCAGGTGGACCACGACTTCGTCTACGCCGGCGAGGTCGGCGATCACCTTTGGTATGACGGGACCCCGCGTCCCTGGGAGTTCAAGCGGATCTGGCACCTGGAGCCGTCCCGGACCGATCCGGACACGGTCTACGCGGGCGCGGAGGACGCGGCGCTCTACAAGTCGACCGACGGCGGCCAGAAATGGGTCGAGCTGACCGGGCTGCGCACGCACCCGTCGGCGCCCAAATGGCAGCCCGGCGCGGGCGGCATGTGCCTGCACACGATCATCCTGGACCCGGTGAACCCGGACCGGATCTTCGTGGCGATCTCGGCGGCCGGCGCGTTCCGCAGCGACGACGGCGGCGTGAGCTGGCAGCCGATCAACCGGGGCCTGGTGTCCGAGGGGATCGCCGAGCAGGGCGCCGAGGTCGGCCACTGTGTGCACCGGATCGCCATGCACCCGTCCCGGCCGGAGACGCTGTTCATGCAGAAACACTGGGACGTCATGCGCACCGACGACGCCGGCGACAACTGGCGGGAGATCAGTGGGAACCTGCCGACCGACTTCGGGTTCCCGATCGCGGTGCACGCGCACGAGCCGGAGACGCTCTACGTCGTGCCGATCACGAGCGACTCGCTGCACTACGTGATGGACGGCAAGCTGCGTGTCTACCGCAGCCGGACCGGTGGCGAGGAGTGGGAGCCGCTGACCGTGGGGCTGCCGCAGGAGAACTGCTACGTCAACGTGCTGCGTGACGCGATGGCGGTGGACACCCTCGACTCGTGCGGCATCTACTTCGGCACCAGCGGCGGCCAGGTGTACGCGTCCGCGGACAGCGGCGACACCTGGCAGGCGATCGTCCGTGACCTGCCGCCGGTCTGCTCGGTGGAAGTCCAGGTGCTGCCGTGATCCGGGTGGTGCTGCCGCCCCATCTGCGCACCCTGGCCCAGGTGAGCGGGGAGGTGCAGGTCGAGGTGGACGGTGAGGTCACCCAGCGGCAGGTGCTCGACGCGGTGGAGGAGCGGTTCCCGATGCTGCGCGGCACGATGCGGGACCGGCGTACCGGTCAGCGGCGGCCGCTGGTGCGTTTCTTCGCCTGCGAGGAGGACCTGTCCAACGAGTCGCCGGACGCCGCGCTGCCCGACCGGGTGGCGAAGGGTGAGGAGCCGTTCCTGATCGTGGGGGCGATGGCCGGCGGCTGATCCGAGGGTCGGCGGCCGGGGATCATCCCGGCCGCCGCCCGGAACGCCGGATCAGGGCGTCGGAGTTGTCGCATCGGTCGCGGCGGCGCTGGTGGCGTCGCCCGCGGCGGTGTTGCCGGTGTCGGTCGTGGCGGTGGCGGCGTCGCCCGCACCCGCGTCGGTGGCAGCGGCGTCCGCAGTGTTGGCGGCGTCCGCAGTGTTGGCGGCGTCCGCAGTGTTGGCGGCGTCCGCGGTGTTCGCAGTGGCGTCCGCTGTGTTGGTGGCGTCCGCAGTGTTGGTGGCGTCCGCGGTGTTGGTGTTGGCGTCGGCGGTGTTTGTGGTGTCCGCGGTGGCGTCGGCAGCGGAAGCGGCGTCGGCGGTGTTAGCGGCGTCCACAGTGGCGTCGGCGTCAGCAGTGTTGGTGTCGGTCGTGTTGGTGGTGGCGTCGGTGTTGTTGGCGTCGGTCACGCCGTCGGTCGCGGCAGTCGCGGCGTCAGCCGCAGCGTCCGGACCTGCGGTGCCGGGCCCAGCAGCGCCCGGCGCGGTTGCATCCGGACCAGCAGTCCCCGGTCCAGCGGTGCCCGGTCCAGCGGTGCCCGGACCAGCGGCGCCCGGCGCGGTCCCCGGTCCAGCGGTGCCCGGCGCGGCAGTGCCGGCATCCGTGTCCGTGGGCGCGGGTGCGGCCGTGTCGTCCGTTCCGGGCGTGGCGGCCGGCGGAGTGCCAGGTCCGGTGACCGGCGTATCCGGCTGATCCGGCGCCGCGGGGCCACCGGGCGTAGCCGGACCACCGGGCGCGGCCGGGCCACCGGGCGTAGCCGGCTCACCCGGCATCGCGGGCTGCACCGGCGTCTGGCTGTCGAATTCGGCGTAGAGAACGAAGACCCGGCGCACGCCCTGGAAGGCGCTCGCGCAACCGTGCCGGTCCCAGAGCCCGAGGCTGGCGCCAAGGCTGCTGATCGTCTCGCATGCCGCCTGTGTGTCGTACTGACCGACGACGGTGTCGTTCTGGGTGACGGCGGTGCCGGCGCCGTCCGGAGGCGGATTGAGCGGTGCGGCCTGGGCGGAACCCGCCCCGAATGTCGCACCGGCCAGCAGCCCGAGCCCGGCGATGGTCAGGCCTCGTGTCGCCTTGCGCATGTCATACCTTTCTCGTGCGAATGCCATGACTCCGGCTAGCTGAGCACGAGACGGACGGGCGTCTTCCTCGTTCGAGGGAATCCGGCTTCTCCGGCCCCGGGATTGGCCCCCTGGGGCTAGGAGCCGCCCCGGACCGGCGGAAACGGGTGCGCCTACGATTTGGGCGTGACCAGGCGGACCGGGGAAGCGACGCGCGAGGAGATCCGCAGCGCGGCCACCCGGCTGTTCCGGGAGCGGGGCTTCGCGCGCACCTCGGTGCGGGACATCGCCGCGCTGGCCCGCAGCAATCCGGCCCTGGTGATCCGGCATTTCGGCACCAAGGAGCTGCTGTTCCTGGAGACGATGCACCTGAGCATCGACGACGAGCCGCTGCTGGACGTGCCGCTGGAGCGGTTCGGGGAGCGGTTCGTCGAGGTGCTGCTCGCCGACGACGACATCCGCGGGGTCTATCTGGCGCTGGTGCGCGGCAGCAACGAGGCGCAGATCAAGGCCCGGCTGGTGGAGATCCACGAGCGGACGTTCGTCGGGCCGGTGCGGGCGCGGCTGACCGGGCCGGACGCCGACCTGCGGGCCCGGCTGGCAGCGGCGGTGGTGGGCGGCCTGCTGTACGCGCTCTGGGTGGTCGGCGACGAGGCGCTGCTCGCCACCGACCCCCGTGAGCTGGTGACCCGCTACGGCGCGCTGCTGCAGCAGGTGCTGACACCCTGACCGCGGAGCCACCGTGGGGATCTCGGGCGCGCAGCGCACCCGAAATCCTTACGCCGGCGTGGGTTACTGGACGGACCAGCCGCCGTCCGACGGCAGGATCACGCCGTTGAGGTTCACGCCGTCGTCGCTGAGCAGGAAGGTGATCGACGCGGCCAGGTGCTCGGGCAGGGCGACCGGCGGGATCAGGCGCATGAACGGCCCGGTGCGACCCTGGCCGAACTCGGAGGAGTTCGGCGGCTGGGCCATGCCGGTGGCCACCCCGCCGGGCGCGACGGCGTTGGTGCGGATGCCGTGCGGGCCGTACATGAATGCCGTGTTCTTGGTGATGCCGAGCACCGCGTGCTTGGACGCGGTGTAGGCGACGCCGGCGGCGTTGCCGCGCAGCGCGGCCTCGGAGGCGACGTTGACGATGGCGCCGCGGCCGACCGCGAGCATGGCCGGGACGACCGCGCGGGTGAGCCGGAAGACGCCGTCGACGTTGACCGCGAAGACCTTCTCCCAGATCGCGTCGCTGGTCTCGTGGACCGGGCTGAAGTCGTCGACGACCCCGGCGATGTTCGCCAGGCCGTCGATGCGGTCACCGGCCGCGGCGACGATCCGAGCCACGTCCTCGGGATCGGTGATGTCCGCGGCGACGGCGACCAGGTTGTCGGCGTCGAGCTCCTTGAGCCTGTCGCCGCTGATGTCGACGGCGATCACCCGGCCGCCCTCGCGCAGGATGCGCGACGCGGTGGCCCGGCCGATGCCGGAGGCGGCGCCGGTCACGATCACGGTCTGCCCGTCGAAGCGGCCCGCGACGATCCGCTCCGTCGGGTTCTCCGCCTCGGCGGCGGGCATGACGCCGCCGTTCACCCGGAGCACCAGGCCGTCGACCACGCTCTGCGGGATCCGGCCCTGGCTGAGGGCGACCATCTGCTGCAGCGGGAGCTGGCGTACCGGGGCGAGGACCGACTCGTCGAAACCGCCCTGGGCGAGCAGTTCGCGCAGGGCCGGTCCGCCCTCGGGGTGGTCCAGCCAGTCGCCGACCGTGCTGGCGGCGGTGAGCGGGTTCGCCATTTCGTGCACCTTCCATGAGCTGCGAGGACGTCGAAGTCAACTTAGTTTACTTCGGCGATTTCGGATAGCCGCCACATCCCGGCGCAGCGGCCGGGAGACTCGGATCATGGCGACCGCCACCGCACCGGCCGTGCTCGGCAAGCGTCAGACGAACGTCGTGTTCGTGGCGATCCTGCTCGGGATGCTCCTCGCCGCGCTCGACCAGACGATCGTGTCGACCGCGCTGCCGACGATCGTCGCGGACCTGGGCGGCGCCGGGCATATGTCGTGGGTGGTCACCGCCTATCTGCTGGCCGAGACGGTGGCCACGGTGCTGGCCGGCAAGTTCGGCGACCTGTTCGGCCGCAAGCTGGTCTTCCAGGTCAGCGCGGTGGTCTTCGTGGCCGGCTCGGCGCTCTGCGGTGTCGCCCAGGACATGCTGATGCTGGTCGCGGCCCGGGCGGTGCAGGGTATCGGCGGCGGCGGGCTGATGGTCACCGCGATGGCCCTGATCGCCGACGTCATCCCGCTGCGCGACCGGGGCCGCTACCAGGGGGCGCTCGGTGCGGTCTTCGGCATCACCACCGTGGTCGGCCCCACCATCGGCGGCCTGTTCACCGACCACCTGAGCTGGCGCTGGGCGTTCTACGTGAACCTGCCGGTGGCCGCCGTGGTGATCGTGATGGCGGCCCGCGCCCTGCCGTCGATCCGCTCCACCGCCCGCCCGATCATCGACTACGCCGGCATCGGACTGGTCGCCGCCGGCGCGACCAGCATGATCCTGGCCCTGGAGTGGGGCGGCAAGGAGTACGCCTGGACCTCGCCGATCATCATCGGCATGTTCGCCGCCGCGATCGCGCTCTTCACCGGCTTCGTCCTGGTCGAGGTGCGGGCCCGGGAGCCGATGCTGCCGATGCGGCTGTTCCGCAACTCGGTCTTCACGGTCTGCTCGACGCTCAGCTTCATCGTCGGGTTCGCGATGCTCGGCGCGATGACGTTCCTGCCCACCTACCTGCAGTACGTCGACGGCGTCTCGGCCACCGCCTCCGGCGTGCGCACCCTGCCCATGGTCGCCGGCCTGTTCCTCACCTCGATCCTCTCCGGCAACTTGGTCAGCCGCACCGGGCGCTACCGGATGTTCCCGATCGCCGGCGGCGCGGTGATGACCGTCGGGCTCTACCTCATGTCGACCATGGATGCCGGCACCAGCACCTGGCTGGAGTCGCTCTACATGTTCGTGCTGGGCGCCGGGATCGGCCTGTCCATGCAGGTGCTCACGATCGTCGTGCAGAACACCGTGCCCTACGCGGATCTGGGCACGGCCACGTCGGGCGTGACGTTCTTCCGTACCCTCGGCAGTTCTTTCGGCACCGCGGTCTTCGGCAGCCTGTACAGCAGCCGCCTGGAGTCGGAGATGGGCGGCGCGCTCGCCGCCACCGGCGTGCCGCCGCCGACCGCCCAGGAGCCGGCCGCGCTGAACGCGCTCGACCCGGCCCTGGCCGCGCCGATCATCGCGGCCTACGCGGACGCCATCAATCACGTCTTCCGCTGGGTGGTCCCGGTCGCCCTGCTCGGTTTCCTGGTCGCCTGGTTCCTCAAGGAGCTGCCGCTGCGCGACAGCGCCCGGGCGCACGCCGCCGACGTCGGCGAGGGCTTCTCGCCGCCCGCCTCGGACGACCGGGTGAGCCAGCTGGAGAGACAGATCAGCGACACGATCCGCCGCGGTGGGGTGGGCCTGGAGAACGTTCTGGCCGAGTCCGGCGCGACGCTGAGCCCGTCGCAGGCCTGGGCGATGGGGCAGACGCACCTGCACACCACGGCCCGGGGGCGGGCCGAGCTGCCCGAGATCGCCGGCCGGTACCGGATGCCGGCCGACGTGCTGCGCCCCGCGTTCGCCGACCTCTGCCAGGCCGGATACGCCCGCCTGGACGGCGACACGGTGCAGTTGACCGAGGCCGGCGAGGCGCAGTTCGAGCGGGTCTGGGACGCCTGGCGCGGGTGGCTCGACGCGCATCTCGACGACATCACGATGGCTGATCCGCAGGACCGGGCGCTGCTCGACGAGGCGCTCGGCAAGGTCGCCACCCGGCTGGTCGACGAGCAACGACTGCACTGAGCGTCGGCTACTGTCCACGAATGGGATTGCTGGACAAATTCCTCGGCTCACCGCAGCGCCGGTTCGCCCAGCTCGCCCTCCGGGTCGCCCGTAACACCCCGGGGGTGGAACGCGCCGTCTACCAGCCGGACGAGTTCGCGATCGCGATCCATCGGGCCGGCGGCGCCGGCCCGGCACGCCTCTACCTCTCCAACGTCTACCGCGAGACCATGGACGCCACCCCGGCGGAACGCCGGGAACGGCTGGTCAAGCTGGTCCGGCTGATGGCGGCTCCGCCGCCCGAGGACACCTGGGAGACGGTACGTCCCAAGCTGCGCCCCGTGGTCCGCCCGGTGACCTTCGGTGTCGCCGGCCCGGTGGGGTTGCGCCCGCCGCTGTCCCGTCCCGCCATGCCGTTCCTGCGGGAACTCGTGGTGATCGACACTCCGGAGGCGATGGCCTACGTCATCCCGGACCGCCTCGACGAGTGGGGCGTCACCGCCGACGAGGTCTTCGCCGCGGCCCGGGAGAACCTCGCCGAGATCGCCCGCCGCTCCCTGGAGCAGCCGTGGCCCGGCGGCCCGAGCGTGATCCGCATGATCGACGACGGCGACGGCTACTTCACCTCGCTGCTGCTCACCCCCGGCTGGCTCGCCGAGGTGGGGGATCGGATGGGCGCCCCGGTGCTGGCCTTCGCGCCGGACAACAACACGCTGCTGCTCGCCCCGCTGCCCGACGAGGCGGCCGACGAGCTGTACGCGCTGGTCGAGAAGAACTTCCAGGAGGCGGTGCGGTACCTGTCGCCGGTCGGTTACGTCGCCGGTCCCGGTGGGCCGGTGATGCCGTACGCGCCGCCGCCCGGCCACCCGCACCACACCGCCGCCCGCCGGGCCGACGCCGTGCTGGCCCTCACCGAGTACTCGAACCAGACCGACTGGCTGGCCGAGCAGTACGCGAAGGCCGGCGTCGACGTGCACGTCGGCCGGCTGATCGCGGTCGAGCCGTCCGACGGCGGCCCGGCCGAGACCATCGCGACGTGGGTGGAGGGTGCCAGCACGCTGCTGCCCCGGGCCGACTCGGTCGCCTTCGCCCGGGCCGGCACCGGCGTCGAGTTCCGGGTGCCGTGGCACGTGGTCGAGGAGCAGGCCGGCCTGCGGCCCGAGCCGATCCTGGCGCCGTCGCGCTATCGGGTGGACAACTGGCCGCCGCCCACCGTCATGGTCGAGTTGCGCAGCCACGAGATCGGCTGATCGGCAGGGTCGCGCGACGGGCTCAGCCACCTTTATGATCTTCGAACTTTTCAAGATCATGAGGTGCGCATGCGTGAGTTCTCCGTGCCCGAGCGGCTCGGCGGCTTCGGAGCGCTCGTTGCTGTCGCGGCGGTGGCCTGGCCCGCCGTCAGTGCCCGCACCGGGGCGGCTCTGCCGTGCCCGCTGCGCACGCTGACCGGTGTGCCGTGCCCCGCCTGCGGCCTGACGACCGCTGCCGTCGCGTTCGTGCGCGGCGAGTTCGGCGCGGCGTTCCACGCCAATCCTCTGATCTTCGGGCTGGCGGGTCTCACCGTCGCGTCGGGTGTGCTTGTCGCCCTGCGTGCCGGGGGAGTGCTCGGCGGCCCGCGCCCGTGGTCGCCCGAGCGGCGGCGACGGGTGGGATGGCTTGCCGCCGTGCTCGCCACCGCGAGCTGGCTCTTTCAGTTGCACCGGCTCACCGTTTAAGGAACAACGTGACATATCCCCCGAACAACCCGTACGCCCAGGTTCCCCCGCAGGCGTACCCCACCCCGCAGGGCTACGGCGCCCCCGCGGTCGCCCCCTCCTACGCCGGCTGGTGGCAGCGCGTCGGCGCCTACCTGATCGACGGGCTCTGCGTCCTGCCGTTCAGCCTCCTGGGCATCTTCCTCGGCCAGGGAACCGACGAGGTGACCGGTGCGACCACGATGAACGCGCTGTACCCGATCTTCACCCTGATCGGGGTGGCGGTCTTCGCCTACAACCGCTGGTTCGTGGCCGGCAAGACCGGTCAGAGCTGGGGCCGCAAGGCCATCGGCATCAAGCTGGTCGCCGTCAGCACCGGGATGCCGATCGGCGCCGGCAAGGCGTTCGTCCGCGACCTCGCCCACTTCTTCGACGGGATCAGCTGCTACATCGGCTACCTGTTCCCGATCTGGGACGCCAAGAAGCAGACCTTCGCCGACAAGATGCTCAGCACCGTCGTCGTCCGCTGAGGTCCCACCCGCTGACGGCGGGGTTGCGGCGTTGCCGCTGGCTGTAATAGAAATTGTTACGATGGCTTCGAACAGCAGAGTGACGATCGCGGCGCACGCGCTGGCGTGGCTGGAGCTGGCCCGCCGGCGCGGGCGTCCGTGGCTCACCTCCGACGAGGTGGCGGCCAGCGTCAACACCAACCCGGTGATCCTGCGCCGCAGCCTGGGCGACTTGCGCCGGGCCGGCCTGGTCACGGCCCGGCGTGGCACCGGCGCGGGCTTCGCCCTGGCCCGCCCGGCCGAGGAGATCTCGCTGTTCGACGTGTGGACGGCCGTCGAGGCCGAGCCGCTGCTCGCGCTGCACCACTCGGAGCCCAACCTGGAGTGCCCGGTGGGCCGCGGCATCCGCCCGGTCCTGGCCGATGTCTACGACGAGGCGACCACCGCGTTCGGGGCGGCGCTCGCCCGGCGCACGATCGCCGACATCCTGGAGAGGATCCTGACGTGATCGTGGAGCTCCGGCAGTACACGTTGCGCCCCGGCCGCCGCGACGAGCTGATCGAGTTGTTCGACCGCGAGTTCGTCGAGTCGCAGGAGGAGCTCGGCATGGCCGTGCTCGGCCAGTTCCGCGATCTCGACCGGCCGGACATGTTCGTCTGGCTGCGCGGCTTCCCCGACATGGCGGTGCGCGGCCGCGCGCTGCGCGAGTTCTACAGCGGTCCGGTGTGGAAGGAGCACGGCCCCGCGGCGAACGCGACCATGCTCGACTCCGACGACGTGCTGCTGCTGCGCGCGATCGTCGCGCCCCCGGCCTCGGCCCGCGACACCCGCCGCCCGCCGGCGGCGCTGCGGGCGACGATCTGGTACCGCGAGCGCCCGTTTGACGACGAGTTCACCCGCTGGTTCACCGGCCAGGGCACGGGGGCCGTGGCCGTCGCCGCGACGGAGTACGCGGAGAACAACTTCCCGGCCCTGCCGGTGCGCGAGGGCGAGCACGCCTTCGTCTGGCTCGGCCCGCCGGCCGGTGGCGAGGTCGACGTTCCCGAGCGGTTCGGCGTGACGCGGACCGAGCGGCTGCGCCTGGAGCCGACCACCCGCTCCGCGCTTGGCTGACCGGCCGTCAGTGCCGGAACTGCTCCGACACCAGGCGCAGCTGGTGCGAGAGCTGTGACAGCTCCGACGCCGCCGCCTCGGTCTGCGTGGCCGCCTCGTGGGTCAGCGTGGTGGTGTCCGCGACCCGCCGGATCGAGTCGGAGACGCCGGCCGCCGAGCGCACGGCGGTGGTGACGCTGGCGACGATCTGGTCGGTCGCGTTCTTCTGGTTCTCCAGGGCCGTGGAGATGGTGCGCTGCAGTTGATCGATGCGGGCGATGACCTCGCTGATGCGGGTGATCGCGTCGAACGCGCCCGCGGTGTCGCGCTGCATGGCCGTGACCTTGGCGGAGATGTCGCCGGTGGCGGAGGCGGTCTCCTGGGAGAGGTCCTTCACCTCGCCGGCGACCACCGCGAACCCCTTTCCCTGCTCACCGGCCCGCGCTGCCTCGATGGTCGCGTTCAGGGCCAGCAGGTTCGTCTGCTCGGCGATGCCGGTGATGATGCTGACCACCGCGGACACCTCCTCGCTGGAGGCGCGCAGCCGCTCGATGGTCCGGTTGGTGTTCGCGGCCAGATCGACGGCCTCCTTGGCGACCAGGTCGGCCTCGGCCACGGCCGTGGTGATGTCGCTGATCGAGGTCTCCAGCCCACGTGCCGCGGCGGTGGTCTCGTCGACGCTGCTGGTGACCTGGATGATCTCCTGGCTGGCCTGCCCGGCCTCGCTCGACGCGGTTCCCGCGCCCTCGGAGAGCTGCTTGCTGGTCGCGGTCAGCTCCTCCGAGGCGGCGGCGACCGAGTTCGCGTTGCCACCGATCTCGATCATCGCGGTGCGCAGCGACCCGACGATCGCGTTGAGGCTGGTGCCGAGTTGGGCCAGCTCGTCACCGCCGGGCAGCGAGGCGTCCACGGTCAGGTCGTAGGCGGCGATGGAGCGCGCGGCGGCGAGGCTGTGGTCCATCCGCTGGGCGATGCGGCGGGCGAGCAGCAGGGCCGCCCCACCGAGGACCAGCGCGGCGAGGATGCCGATGATCAGGGTCTGCAGTTTCGCGCGGGAGGCGGCGGAGGTGGCCTCGGCGTACGACTGCTGCACCTGCTCCGCGATGGCGGTGTCGAGCCGGGCCAGCGCCTCGCCGGCTTTCGCGTCGACCGCGTCGTAGGCGGGCCGGGCGGCGAGGGCGGCCGTGCGGTTCGGATCGGAGGCGACCCGGCTGGCGAGGGTCACCATCCGCTGGCCGGAGGCGATCAGCTCGTCGAGCACCGGCAGCACCGCGTCGGCCTGCGGGCGCAACTCGGGAACGTGGCGGATCACGTCGTCGATGCCGGCCCGGGCCTGGGCGACGTTCTCGCCGAGGCGGTCGAGGGCCTCCTGGCGCTCGGTGGCGTTGTTCGACACCAGCGTGGCCAGGACGTTGCCGCGGAACAGTGCCCGGGCGGTGTCGGCGGACTGGACGGCCTGCTGCGCCGAGGCCGCGGCACGTGCGGTGGTCTGCTGGCCGGCGATGGCCGAGATGCCCTGGTAGCCGATCGCTCCAGCCACGATGACCAGCAGAAATCCGGCAACTGCCAGGCCGGCGATCTGACGCCGGATGGTGAACGTCACGGTGACCCCCTCTCTCGCACGGTAACCGGCCCAAGGTGCACAAGTAGGGCGTCTGCCCTAAGGCGGCACCGAAACCGGCCGAAGGGAAGCCGGAGGTCGACATGCGAATCCTGGCGCTCCTGCTCGCTGCCACCGTCACCACGGCGGCGCTGAACGGCTGCACGGACACGGAGGAGACGGCCGGCACGCCCGTCGACCGTCTCGCCGAGGCCGTGGCGGCGCTGCCGGAGTCGATCAAGCAGTCCGGAACCCTGGTCGTCGGGACGGATCCGACGTTCGAACCGATGACCTTCAAGAAGGGCACGGCCTACGCCGGGCTCGACGTGGATCTGGCCGAGGCGATCGCCGGCAAGCTCGGCCTGACGACGACGTGGCGGACGGTCAGCTTCGGCGATCTTCTCGACCAGGTCGCCGGCCACGAGATCGACATGTCCATCTCGTCGATGTTCGACCGGGCCGAACGGCAGAAGAAGGCCGACTTCGTCAACTACCTCAACGCGGGGACGTCCATCGTCGTACCGAAGGGGGTCGGCGACATCGGCGGCATGCCCGGACTGTGCGGCCGCCGGGTCGCGGCGCAGCCCGACACGGTGTTTGTCGAGATGGCCACGGCGCAGAAGCGGGACTGCGGCCGCAAGAAGCTGACCGTGCTCGAGTCGGGGAGCCCGTCGGCGGACGTGCGGGACGGGAAGGCGGACGCCGCCCTCAACGACTTCCCGATCGCCGCCCTGGAGGTCGAGAAGATGAGGACCATCGAACTGTCCGGCCCGCAGATCGAGGCCATCCCGTACGGCATGGGGATCGCCAAGGACCGCCGGGAACTCACGACCGCGGTCCAGGCCGCGCTGTACGCGCTGATCAAGGACGGCACCTACGACGCCCTGCTGGCCAAGTGGAAGGTCAAGGAGGGCGCCCTGCGCACCGGAGCCATCAACGGAGGCGCCTGACGGGCAAGCATTGTTTGCGGAGGAGAGTTGCCCGGGCGGGGCGTGGTCACGAAGACTCGGGATGATCCACTCGCGCCGCCTGGAGGTCTGATGTCCGCACCCCTGCCCGACGACGATGCCGAACTGCGGGTCGGGCCGCCCGCCGACCACGCGGCGGGGCTGCAGGCGGTGCGGCTCAGCCTGACCAACGCCGTCCAGAAGATGGGTGTGCGCAAGGCCGTGCGCAACCTGCGCGACCTCAACCAGCACGACGGTCTCGACTGCATGAGCTGCGCCTGGCCGGACCCGCAGGGGCGCCGGCACGCGGCCGAGTTCTGCGAGAACGGGGCGAAGGCGGTCTCCTGGGAGGGACAGCGCGACACCGTCGGACCGGAGTTCTTCGCCCGGCACTCGATCGCCGAGCTGGCCGGGCAGAGCGACCACTGGCTGGAGAAACAGGGCCGGCTGACCCATCCGATGGTGCGCCGCGACGGCGCCGCGCACTACGAGCCGATCTCCTGGGACGACGCGTTCGCCCTGATCGGGCAGCACCTGAACGCCCTGGACAGCCCGGACCAGGCGGCCTTCTACACGTCCGGCCGGGCCAGCAACGAGGCCGCGTTCGTCTATCAGCTGTTCGCCCGCGCCTTCGGCACCAACAACCTGCCGGACTGCTCGAACATGTGCCACGAGTCGACCGGCACCGCCTTGATGCGCACCATCGGCGTGGGCAAGGGCTCGGTCACCCTGGAGGACCTGCACCGGGCCGACCTGATCGTGGTCTCCGGGCAGAACCCCGGCACCAACCACCCGCGCATGCTGACCGCGCTGGAGATCGCCAAGCGGGACGGCGCGAAGATCCTGGCGATCAACCCGCTGCCGGAGGCCGGGTTGCTGCGCTTCGACAACCCCCAGAAGGTACGCGGGATGGCCGGGCGTGGCACGGCACTGGCCGACCGGCTGCTGCGGATCCGCTCGAACGGCGACCTCGCCCTGTGGCAGGCGATCGGGCACCTGCTGCTGCGCCGGAACGTGGCCGACCGGGAGTTCATCGAGTCGTCCACGGTCGGCTTCGAGGCCTGGGCCAAGCACCTCGCCGAGGTCGACCGGCCGACGATCGAGAAGGCCACCGGGCTGACCTGGGCCGAGATCGAGGAGGCCGCGGACATGCTGGCCTCGGCGAAACGCATCGTGCACTGCTGGGCGATGGGCATCACCCAGCACCGCAACGCGGTCGCCACGATCAAGGAATTCGTCAACGTCGCCCTGCTGCAGGGCATGATCGGCAAGCCGGGTGCGGGACTCTGCCCGGTACGCGGCCACTCCAACGTGCAGGGCGACCGGAGCATGGGCATCTGGGAGAAGCCCCCGGCGATCTTCCTGGACCGGCTGCGCGACGAGTTCGGCTTCGAACCGCCCCGCGAGCACGGGTTCGACGCGGTCGACACGGTGAAGGCGTTCCGGGACGGGCGCGCCACGGTGTTCCTGGCCCTGGGCGGCAACTTCGTGGCGGCCATGTCGGACACGGCCGTCACCGCCGCCGCGATGCGGGGCGCCGCGCTGACCGTACAGATCTCGACCAAGCTCAACCGCAGCCATGTCGACGCCGGCCGCACCGCTCTGATCCTGCCCACCCTGGGACGCACCGAGCAGGACCGGACCGGCGGCCGCGACCAGCGGATCACCGTCGAGGACTCGATGTCGGCGGTGCACGCCTCCCGGGGCCGCTCGGCCCCGGCCGGGCCGCTGCTGCGCTCCGAGGTCGACATCCTTTGCGGCATCGCCCGGGCCACACTCGGTGACCGGCACGGGATCCCGTGGGCCGGGTTCGCCGAGGACTACGAGCGGATCCGGGAGCGGATCGGGCGGGTGGTGCCCGGCTGCGACGGGTACGCCGAGAAGATCAACAACGGTGGGTTCACCATGCCGCACCCGCCGCGGGACTCCCGCACCTTCCCGACGCCGGAGGGCAAGGGCGTCTTCACGGTCAGCCCGCTGCAGGTGCTGACCGTGCCGCCGGGCCGGCTCGTCCTGCAGACCCTGCGCAGCCACGACCAGTTCAACACCACCGTCTACGGGCTCGACGACCGCTACCGGGGCATCCGGTCCGGGCGCCGGGTGGTCTTCATCAGCGCGGCCGACCTGGCCGAACTGGGCTTCGCCGACGGCGACACGGTCGACCTGATCTCCGAGTGGGAGGACGGGATCAGCCGCCGCGCCGACCGGTTCCGCCTGGTCGAGTACGACACCCCGAAGGGCTGCGTCGCCGCCTACTACCCGGAGACCAACCCGCTCGTGCCGCTGGACTCGCAGGCCGAGGAGAGCGGCACCCCGACGTCGAAGTGGGTGGTGGTCCGCCTGGAACGGCGCTAGCTGTTGTCGCTCTCGAAGAGCCCGGCGAGGGTCTCCACGCCGCCGCCCCAGGCGGCGGCGAACACGGCCGCGACCACGGTCGCGGCCCGCAGCGCGTGGAACATGCCCCGGCCGCTGCCGGCCTGCACCAGGTTGCGGCCGACGGCCCGGGGCAGGGTACGGCGCAGGTAGTCCTTCTCCGCGCCGAGCTCCTGGTCCTTCGGCATGAGGCCGGCCATCTGCACCTTGCCCCGGCCCTCGGCGTAGCAGCGGCGCATCAGGAAACCGAACGTGGAACGGTCGGCGGGCACCTCGTGGTCGATCACGGCGTGCGGGACGTACATCCAGTAGCCGCCGTTGACCGAGCTCATCCGCAGGCACAACTCGGTGTCCTCGGGCCGGTTCTGGTCGCCGAGCTTGCCGAAGCCGGTGCGGAAACCACCGACGGCGAGGAACGCGTCGCGCCGCACGATCATGTTCGCCGACCAGACGTTGCGGATCGGCGAGGTGGTGGTGGGCATCCCGGTGTAGGAGACGCCGACCGCCCAGAGCAGCTCGTCCGGCAGCCACGCCGGGCGCGGCCCCGCCCAGGCCGGGACGATGCCGCCGCCGGTGCCGACCACCCGCGGATCCACGAACGGCGCCAGCTGGCCGGCGAGCCAGGTGGGGCTCGCGACGGTGTCGTCGTCGAGGAAGGCGATGAACGGGGTACGCGTGTGGAACGCCCCGGTGTTGCGGTTGCCCGAGGCGCCCCGCGCGTAGACGTTCTCCAGCACGGTGACGTCGCCGAACTCCTGCTTGACCCGCGCCGCCATCGCCGGGTTGTGGTCGACGGCCACCACGATCTCGGCGGCCGGGTGGGTCTGCGTGCGGGCGGACGCGACCGTGCGGGCGAGCGAGTCCCACCGCCGCTCGCTGTGGGTGGGGATGACGATGCTGACGGCGGTGCTGCCTGTGTGTTCCATGACCGGTGCTCCTGGCGGTTCGCGATGAGGATCAGCAGCCTCGCCGAGCTTCCTGTGCCTGAGCTGTGGTTTCCGTTACGGCAGGTGACGATGCTGATGACTGTGACGGGGATCCCTTGCGTAACCTTCCGGGCATGGGAGCGGGGGAGAGCTGGCCGTCGGCGGCGGCGCAGCCGGTGGTCGCCTGGGCACGGACCCGACCGCCCGGCACGGCCCGGCGGCGGGTGCTCGCCGTCGAGGGCCACTCCGGCTCGGGCAAGACCACCCTCGCCGCGGCCGTCGCCGGCCGGCTCGGCGCCCCACTGATCCACATGGACGACCTGTACGCGGGATGGGACGGCCTCACCGCCGGCGTGACCGCCCTGCACGACTGGATCCTGGCGCCGCTCGCCGAGGGCCGCCCGGCGTCCTGGCGACGGTGGGACTGGGACGCGGGGGAGTACGCGGAGTCGCACCAGGTCCCGGAGGCCGGCTGGCTGGTGGTGGAGGGCGTGGGCTCGGGTGGGCGGGTGCTCCGGCCGTACCTGTGCGGGTTGATCTGGCTGGAGAGCCCCACCGCGGCGCGCAAGCGGCGCGCCCTGGCCCGCGACGGCGACATGTTCGCGCCCCACTGGGACCGGTGGGCGCGGCAGGAGGCCGCCTTCTACGCGGCCGAGCGCGTCCGTGAGACCGCCGACCTGATCATCGAGAACGCCTGAACGGGCGGGCGCACAGCGCCCGCCCGTTCGGGGTGCGGATCAGCGAGCGGCGCGGCGGATCAGGTCGGCCGTGGCGCGGGCCTGGGAGATCAGGGCGACGTGCGAGGCGTTGACCTCGACGGTGCGCGAACCCGCACGCCGGGCCATGAAGCGCTGCGCGGCCGCCGGGATCAGGTTGTCGTTGCGGGCCACCAGGTAGTAGGACGGGATCGTCTTCCAGGCCGGCTCGCCGGACGCCGTCTGCAGGGTGCCGCCGTCGCCGGGGCGCTGGGTGGCCCACAGGATGTCGGCGGCCGACTGCGACAGATCACCGGCGAAGACCTCGCGGAAGACGGCCTTCTTGACGTAACCGTCGATGCTGTGGCCGCCGGGAACCGGGTAGGGGCGGAAGTCGAGCGCGTCCAGGGTCAGCTTCGTGCCGGGGAACATGTTCTGCAGGTGCTCCACCGTGTCACCGGCGGCCGGCGCGAACGCGGCCACGTAGACCAGCGCCTTGACGTTCGGGTTGCCGGTCGCGGCGTTCGTGATCACCACGCCGCCGTAGGAGTGGCCGGCCAACACGATCGGGCCGGGAATCGTGGCCAGGAAGCTCGCCAGGTAGGCGGAGTCCGAGGCGACACCGCGCAGCGGGTTCGCCGGCGCGATCACCGGGTAGCCCTCGCGGGTCAGCCGGCTGATCACCTCGGACCAGCCGGTGGCGTCGGCGAAGGCGCCGTGCACCAGCACGATGGTCGGTTTCGGGCCCTTGCCACCGGCGGCGGCGGGGCTGCCGGCCGCGGCGAGCGTGGCGCCTGCGGCGGCCACGGCCGCGGTGCCGGCCAGGACGGTCCGTCGGGATACGGGTGCAGTCATGGTTGAGGTCAGAACCTTTCATCCGTACGACGGCGCGTGGCGTCACGCCCGGCGTACGGTGAGCCAATCAGCGCGGCGCGTGCCGGACCATGCAGGACGACCGGCAGAAGTGGCGGCTCAGGCGCGCAGCGTGGCCAGCCGTGCCGTCGCCAGCCCGGCCAGGTCGGGCGCCGCGTCCTCCAGCAGCTCCACGGCGCGGGTCAGGTCGTCGCGGGCCGCGCCGGCGGCGCCCAGCCCGGCCCGGGCCAGCCCCAGAACCAGGTGCACGTGCCCGATGTTGTTGGCCTCCCCGTGTTCCAGGGCGAGCGGCAGCGCCAGTTCCGCCTCGTGCAGCGCCTCCGCCCAGCGGCCGAGGTCGGCCAGCGTGTGCGCCGCCGAGGTGCGGCTGACCGCGGTCGCGGCCAGCGCCGGGCGGGGCGCGACCGGGCGGGCCCGCACCTCATCGAGGGTCGCCCGGAACTGGGCCAGGGCCTCCTCGTGCCGCCCGAGCCGCCGCAGCACCGTGCCGATGCCGGGAAACAGCTGCAGGTAGCCGTCGTGGTCGCCGGCCGCGTCGGCCAGCCGCTGCGCCTGCTGGTACGCGTGCAGCGCCTTGGTCAGCTGCCCGTCGGCGCGCCAGGCGTCGCCCGCGTACTGCAGGGCCCACGCCTGCTGCTTGACGTCGCCGACCTCGATCGCCAGCAGGTGCGCGGCGCTGGCGGCCATCGCGCCCTCGGCGAACCGGTGCACGCAGTGGGTGGCCGCCCAGGACAGGTAGTTGAGGTGGGTGACCTCCTGCCGCCGGTCGGGAAGCCGGGCGGCCGCCTCGCGGGACAGGCGGTAGACGTCGTACCAGCCGGGCCAGGTGAGCATGGTGTCGGAGAACCAGTGCAGCGCCTCGGCCACGTCGACGACCCGCTGGTCGTCGCCGGCCTCCGCGGCGTCGTGCAGGGCGCCGAGCCAGTTCGCCGCCTCGGCCTGCAGCCAGGCGCCGGCCTCCTCCAGGGTGGCCAGCGGCACCAGGCCCTGCCAGCCGGCGGGCAGCGCGCCGTATCCGGGTTCGAACCACCGGCCGGCCACGACGGTGGTCTCCAGCAGCCACGCGGTCATCCGCCGGCGGGTGGCGGCCCGGCCCTCCGGCGGTTCCTCCACCCGCAGCCGTTCGGCGGCGAACAGGCGGATCAGGTCGTGGAAGCGGTAGCGGTCGAGGCCTTCCGGTTCCAGCAGGCCGAGTTCGACGAGTTCGTCGAGGCGGTCGGCGGTGTCGTCCGGGTCGGCGCCGGTGAGCACGGCGACGAGCGGCGCGGCGAAGTCGGCGCCCGGCACGTGCGCGAGCCGGCGGAACAGCGCCCGGCCCTCGCCGGAGAGCTGTGCGTGCGACAGCGCGAACGCGGCCGCCACCCCGGTGTCGCCGGTGCTCAGCACGGCCAGCCGCCGGTCGGCGTCGGCGAGCCGGTCCACCAGGTGCGCGACCGTCCACGCCGAGCGGGTGGCCAGCCGGGTGCCGGCGATCCGCAACGCCAGCGGCAGGTGCCCGCAGAGCTGGGACACCTCGGCCACCGCGGTGGCCGCGGCCGGGTCGGCGGCCTGCCCGGCGATCGCGCCGAGCAGTGCCGCGGACTCGTCCGGCGTCAGCGGTGTCAGCCCGATGCGCAGCACCCCTTCCAGCCCGCCGAGCAGCCGCCGGCTGGTCACCAGGACCGGTCCGGCGCCGGCGCCGGGCAGCAGCGGCCGCAGCTGTGCCTCGTCGGCGGCGTTGTCCAGGACCAGCAGGCACTGCCGGTCGCGCAGCGCGGCGCGGACCTGGCTGCACCGCTGTTCGGCCGAGTCGGCGATGCGCCGGGGATTGACGTCGAGCGCCCGCAGCAGCTGCCGGGCGACCTCGCCGGCGCTCGGCGGCGCCGGGTCGACCCCGCGCAGGTTGAGATGCAGCACCCCGCCCGGGAACCGGTCGCCGAGCAGCTCGGCGGCGCGCACGGCGAACGCGGTCTTGCCGATCCCGGCCTGCCCGTGCACCACGATCACCGGCGCGGGTCCGCCGGGCACGCTGCCGGCGGCATGCCGCCGGACAAGATCAAGTTCTTCGGTACGGCCGACGAAGTCCGTCACGGCACGAGGCGGCTCGGTACGGTGCGGCCGCGCGTCCACTGTGCGCAGTCGCAGCTCCCGGGCCGCCGCGGCCAGCCGCTGGTGCTCGTCCTCGGCGAGGCCCAGCGCGGTGGCCAGGGCGGCCAGGGTTCGCGGCTGCGGCGCCCGGCTGCGCCCGCGTTCCATGTCGCTGATCGCGCGCACGCTGACGCCGGAGGCTTCGGCGAGCTGTTCCATGGTCAGCCCGGCGTCCCGGCGCAGCGCGCGCAACCGGACCCCGAACCCCGGCTCGCCCATGATCACCCGGCGATCGTATGCGCCACCTGCCAGCCCGTGTGACCCCGCGGCGCGCAGCGCACCGCAAGTTCACACGGTGCTCGGTGGTGTGTGAAGTCGCGGTGGGATGAGGTGCCGTGAGTTCACACGGTGGTCAGGCGGACTCGGCCGGTGAGTTCGACGATCGCCTCGCGGCGGCCGGTGCCGAGGCCGTGGCGGGTGACGTTGACCGCGCCGGCCGCCGCGCCGGTGCGGACCGCCTCCTCCAGGTCGCCGCCGCGGGCCAGGACGGCGGCCACACCGGCGGTCATCGAGTCGCCGGCGCCGCGGTGGTCGACCACCTCCAGGGAGGGGAGTTCGACCAGGAACGGCTCGCCGTCCAGGAGGGCGACGCCGGGCTGGTCGGCCCGGCTGATCAGCACCGACTCGGCGCCGTCCGCGCGCAGCTTGCGGGCGGCCTCGACCAGGGCCTCGACGCTGTCGTCACGGGCCCGGCCGGCGTCCAGCAGCTCCTCGTGGCTGACCTTGAGGAAGGCGACACCACCGGCGAGGACGGCGGTCAGGTCGTCGCCGGACAGGTCGGCGACCACCGCGCTGCCGTGCGTGCTCAGGTCGGTGGCGAGCCGCCGGTACACCTCGGGGTCGACGACACCGCGGGCCTCGACTCCACTGAGGACGCTGACCCTGGAGCGCAGGCCGGCGGCGAGGGCGTTGCTGTAGAGCTCGTCGAGGTCGTGCCGGCCGAGCGGGGCGCCACCGAACTCGGCGATCTCGGTGCGCGAGCCGTCCCGGCGATCGTGCACGTACCACCCGCTGCTGGTGGAGCGGCGTACCATCCGTACCTCGATGTCCTCGTCCTCCAGCAGGCGTGCGATGACGCCGCCGATCTCGCCGCCGGCGGCGGCGCAGAGGGTGACCGAGGCGCCCAGCCCGGCGCACATCCTCGCCTGCCAGATGCCCTGCCCGCCGGGATGGACGTGCAGTTCCGCTTCGTCGGCCTGTTGTTCGATGGTCACGGTCAGCTGGGGCACCGGTGCGAAGACCATGACGGTGCCGGGGTCGTCGGCGGGCATGAGAAGGACGCTACCCGGCCGGACCCTCGTCAACCTTGGATGGCGCGGGCTGTGACACCGCTCACGAATTCCTGCTGCTCAGACAATTCGGCCGGCAGTGTGAAGGTGAAGATCGTGCCGCCGCCCGGATTGGGAGCGGCTTCGATGTGCCCGCCGTGCCGTTCCACGATCCGGCGGCAGATCGCCAGGCCGAGCCCGGTGCCCGGATGGCCGGTCCCGTTGCTGGCCCGGTGGAAGCTGTCGAAGACCGCGGCGTGCTCGCCCTCCGGGATGCCGATGCCCCGGTCGGCGATCTGGACGCACACCGCGCCGTCGGCGCCGGTCCGCGCCGTGATGTCGATCCGCGGCGCCTGCCCCGGCGGGGTGTACTTGATCGCGTTGCCCACCAGGTTGTCGACGACCTGCCGCAGCAGCACCGGGTCGGCGCACACCGTCGGCAGGCTGCCGACGAAGACGTCCGGGCGGTCCGCGGCGGCGGCCGGGGCGTCGATGCGGGTGGTGACCACGTCGTCGACGACCGTACGCAGGTTCACCTCGGCGATCCGCAGGGTGGCGTCGCGGGCCGCGGTGTAGTCGAGCAGCTCCGTGATCAGCCGCTCCATCCGGCCCGCCCCGCTGATCACCTTGCCGGCGCCGCGGCGGGCGAACTCCAGGTCGGCCGGGTCCGCGTTCAGTGCCTCGACGATCAGCTCGGCGTACCCCCGTACCGTGGTCAGCGGGGATTTGAGGTCGTGGGCGACGACGCCGGCGAAGCCGCGGAGTTCGGTCTCGACCCGCTTGCGATCGGTGATGTCGTGGAAGACGGCGACCGCGCCGCGCTCGCCGGAGGCGGTCTCCATCGGCCGGGCCGACACACTGATCACCCGCCCGTCGGGGTGCACGTCGTTGCGGACCACCATCTCGACCTGGTCGGAGTCCGCCCCGGCGAGCGCGCGCACCAGCGGCAGCTCCTCGGCCGGGAACGGGGTGACCCCGTCCAGCCGGTACAGCCCGAACTGCTCGGGCCAGGTCCGGGCGTCCGGCTCCATCTCGGAACGGCCCAGGATCCGCTGGGCGGCCGGATTGTGCAGCAGGAAACCGCCGCCCGGGGCGACCACGCCGACACCGTCGCTGATCCCGTCGAGGACCGCCCGCAGCAGGGTGGCCTGCCGGCGCGTCTCGACCTGGCCGGCCCGCAGGTCGGCGGTGGCGGCCCGGACCTGGGCCTGGGCCCGTTCCCGGCCGGTGGCCAGCACCCAGACCAGCACGGTGAGCAGCAGGGCGAGGCTCAGCCCGCCGCCGGCCACCGCGAGCGGCAGCCCGGTCCGGGCGCCCGGCAGCCGGTCACCCACGGCGGCCAGGTGCAGCGTCCAGATGCCGTCGGCAACCGGCACCGAGACCGTACGTTCCAGGTCGCGCTCACCGGCGACGGCCGAGCGCAGCTCGGCGACCGCGACCGGCCGGCGCCCGGCGTCGTCGGCCCGCAGCGAGAGATCGAGGACCCCCTGGGCGGCGTGCGCGAACGTGGCGCCCATGAAAGCCTGGCCGCGCACCGCGAGCTGCACCCAGCCGAACAGCTCTCCCTGCCGGTGGATGGGCGCGGCCAGCACGAACGAGTTCTGCCGCTGCGCCTCGGGCAGACTGCGGTCGGCGATCAGGTGATAGGTGTCCGACACGCTCACGTCGCGCCGGCGGCGAGACTCGGCCAGGGCGGCCGCCGGGGCCGGGGCCTGCAGCATGTCGATGCCGATGGGCACCGCGACACCGTCGAGCGACGTCACGAGCACCGAGAAGGCGTGATCGCCGTCGCCCCGAGGTGCCAGGGTGAGATCGGTGGCGCCCCGGTTCCGCCAGGTCTGCTGCACCCGGGCCACGTCCCGGTCGGCGGCCGGCACGATGAGCGCGACCGACGAGGCGCCGGCCAGCCGCATGTCCCGCAACGGCTGGGTGATCCGGGCGTACTCGGCGGCGGTCAGCGTCTCCTGCGCGCCGGCGGCGGCCGCGGCCATCCGCATGGTGTCGATGTAGCGCTGGGTCTCGAACCGCACCGTCTCGGCGGCCGCCGAGGTGCGGCGGTCCATCTGCACCTCGGCCGCCGCGTCCTCCCGCTCGGCGAGCAGCGCGCCGACGCCCAGCGTCGTGCCGCAGCCGAGCAGGGCCACCAGCGCGCTGAGCGCCACGGCACGGCCCGGTCCGATACGGCTCACTCCAGCCCTATCGGACGCGGGCGGCCCCTGACTGAGCGCGTTCGCCGTTACGACCGGACGGGCGTCCGTTCCGGCTCCTCGGCGACTGCCGCGGCCCGCATCGCGGCCCGGGCCAGCACCTGCTGGCTGGTGACCGCCCGCTCCGCGCGGCCCCGGCCGCCGAAGGCGACCGCCCAGCGCACCAGCGAGCTCATCCGGTTGCGGCCCTTCGGCAGGTACGCCCAGTGCACGCCGAGCCAGAGCAGCCACCCGGCGAGCCCGGACAGCCGCAGCCCGGGCAGGTCGGCGACCGCCGAGAACCGCGACACCGTGGCGATGTTGCCCTTGTCGAGGTAGCGGAACGGCTTGCCGGCCGGTTTGCCGGCGAGCCGGCGCCGGATGGTGCGGCCCGCGTAGGCGCCACCCTGGATCGAGACCTGGGCGACGCCCGGCAGGTTGTCGAGGCTCATCAGGTCGCCGACCACGAAGATCTCCGGGTGGCCGGGCACCGTCAGGTCCGGCTCGACCCGGATCCGCCCGGCCCGGTCGGTCGGCGCGCCGGTGGCTTCGGCGATCCGGCGGGCCAGCGGCGCGGCCGTGACGCCGGCGCTCCACACCTTGGTCATGGCGGCCAGCCGCTCGGTGCCGTTCGCGGTCGCCAGCTCGACGCCGGCCTCGTCGACGTCGACGACCCGGGTGCCGACCCGCACCTCGACGCCGAGCTTGCGCAGCCGCTTCTCGGCCCGCGCGGACGACTTCGGGTGGAAGGTCGGCAGGATCCGGTCGACCGCGTCGACCAGCACGATCCGGGCCTGCGCCGGATCGATCCGGCGGTATTCGCCGGGCAGCGTGCGGTGGGCGATCTCGGCGATCTGACCGGCCAGCTCCACGCCGGTGGGGCCGGCGCCGACGACCACGAAGGTCAGCCACCGCTCGGCGGCGGCCGGGTCGGTCTCCAGCTCGGCCATCTCGAAGGCGCTCAGGATCCGGGCGCGCAGCTCGACGGCGTCGTCCAGGCTCTTCAGGCCGGGCGCATGCTCGGCGAAGCGGTCGTTGCCGAAGTACGACTGCGCGGTGCCGGCCGCCACGATCAGGGTGTCGTAGGGAACCTGGTACGGCACACCGCCCGGCGCCGCCGCGGTGACCGTGCGCGCCTCGACGTCCACATCGGTCACCCAGCCGAGGAGCACCTCGGCGTTGCGCTGACGACGGAACAGCTCGCGGACCGGCGTGGCGACCTCACCGGGGGAGAGGACACCGGTGGCGACCTGATAGATGAGCGGCTCGAACACGTGGTGGTTCGTTCCGTTGAGGACGGTCACGTGGGCCGGCGCGGTGCGGAGTGCCTTGGTGGCGTACCGCCCGCCGAAGCCGGCGCCGATCACGACGACGCGGTGTTGTGCCTGCTCAGTCATGGAAATCACGCTCCTTGCTCCGTCAAGTAAAACGGATGGAGCGGGTCCGGAAGTCCCTCCGGGGCAGCGACGATGATCACGGCGCCGGGCTGTCACAAAACGAGGGGGCCCGTCGTCGCGGGCCCCCTCGGTCGGTGTCCGGCTGCGGTTACTGCACCACGAACAGCAGGCGGTTCGGCGAGCCGCTGCCCGGGCTGGTGACCACGTTGGGGGTGGCGTTGCTGGTCAGCGCCGATCCCACCTGGGCCGGGGTGTAGGACGGGTTGCGGGACAGGACCAGGGCGGCCGCGCCGGCCACGTGCGGTGACGCCATCGAGGTGCCGCTGATCGTGTTGGTGGCGGTGTTGCTGTTGTACCAGGCCGAGGTGATCGACGAGCCCGGCGCGAAGATGTCCAGGCAGCTGCCGTAGTTGGAGAAGCTGGACCGGGCGTCGGTGCTGGTGGTGGAGCCGACGGTGATGGCGCTCGCGACCCGGGCCGGCGAGGAGCTGCAGGCGTTGGCGTTGGAGTTGCCGGCCGCCAGGGCGTAGGTCACGCCGGAGGCGATCGAGTTGGCGACCGCGTTGTCCAGCGCGGTGCTCGCGCCGCCGCCCAGGCTCATGTTGGCGACCGCGGGCTTGACCGCGTTCTGGGTGACCCAGTTGACGCCGGCGATGACCCCGGCCGTGGTGCCGCTGCCGGAGCAGTTCAGCACCCGGACGCCGACCAGTTTCACGGCCTTCGCCACACCGTGGGTGGAGCCGCCGACCGTACCGGCGACGTGCGTGCCGTGGCCGTTGCAGTCGACCCCGCCGGTGCCGACCGCGTCGTAGCCGGGTGTGGCGCGGCCGCCGAACTGGCTGTGCGTGTACCGGATGCCGGTGTCGATGATGTAGGCGGTGACGTTCGAGGCGGTGACCGGATAGGTGTAGGTGGTGCTCAACGGCCGGTTCCGCTGGTCGATGCGGTCCAGGCCCCAGGTGGCGTTGGTCTGGGTGGCGCTGAGCTGGATGGTCTGGTTCTGCTCGACGTAGGCCACGTCGGAGTGTGCCGCCAGCCGCTTCGCCTGGGTCTCGGTCATGCCGGCCTCGAAGCCGTTGATCACCCGGCCGAAGCTGCGCCTGACCGTCGCCCCGTACGCCTTGCTGAGTTTCGCCTGCTGTGCGCCGGACTTGAGAACCACGATGTAGCTGCCCGGGATCGCGTCGGCGGAGCCGGCGAGCCGGATCTCGCCGGTTGCCGGGGCTGCCGCGGCCGGGGTCCCCGTCGCGACCACCGCGGTGGCCAGTGCGAACAGGCCGGCGGCCAGGATGTGGCCGTGTCGTCGAGTCGCCATCTTCTTCCTCTCTCGTTGCCTGGAGAGAGCGTATGGGCGATCACGGCGTTCATCTATATATCGAAATAGCTATATCAATGTGAACGCACTCGGCGGAGCTGGACCACCCGGTCGACTGCGAGCACCGCCGGGGCCACCAGCGAGAGGCCGATCACGCCCAGCCACTGCCCGCCGGACAGCGACATGGTGTCGAGCAGCCGCTGCAGCATCCCGAGCTCCACGGCGGCCCAGGTCAGCACCCAGCCGAGGATGATCCAGCCGAGGTAGGGGAACAGCGGCGAGGACCACGGGGCCTCGCGCTCGCGGCGCATCAGCAGGCCGATGTTCAGGGCGCTGAGCGAGACCACGGCGAAGGCCATCGTCATGGACGCCGACGGCTCGGTGGTGCTCGGCTCGTCGGGGCCCCAGGCCAGCAGGGCCAGGGCCGTCGCGGCGACGATGAACCCGGTGATCACCCAGCGCACGATCTGCGGTGTGCTGACGATCCGGGTGCCGGGCCTGCGGGGCGGCCGCTGCATGACGCCGGGGTCGGGCACGTCGACGATGAAGCCGATCACGACGGTGATGACCACGAAGAACTTCGCGAACAGCAGCTGCAGCGGGAAGAGGGCGACGCCGCCGTTGATGTTCAGGACGGTGGCGAACACCATCAGCTGCAGCACCGAGGAGAGGATGGTCAGCTGCAGCCGGACGTACGAGCTGATCCGGCGGTAGATGTCGCGGCCCAGGTCGACGGCACGGACCAGGGTGGCGAAGTTGTCGTCGGTCAGCACGATCTTCGCGGCCTGTTTGGACACCTCCGACCCGCTGCCCATGGCGACGCCGACGTCGGCCTGCTTGAGCGCCGCCGCGTCGTTCACGGCGTCGCCGGTCATCGCGACCACGTCGCCGGACTCCTGCATGAGGCGGGCGAGCCGCAGCTTGTCCTCCGGCGCCACCCGCCCGAAGACGTGCAGTTCGGGCAGCCGGGCCACGACCTCCTGGTCGGACAGCCGGCCCAGTTCGGTGCCGGTGATCACGCCGGGGCCGAGACCCAGGTCGTCGGCGATGGCGCGCGCCGTGACGGTGTGGTCGCCGGTGATCATCCGGACGTCGATGCCGGCTCCCAGGGCGACGGCCACGGCGTCCTTGGCCTCGGCGCGCAGCGGGTCCATGATGCCGACGAGCGCGACCAGGACCAGGTCGGTGACCGCGGACATCGGGTCGTCGAGCGCGGCGGCCATGGCGGCGTCGTCCAGGTCGCGGGCGGCGAAGCCGAGCACCCGCAGGCCGCGTTCGGAGAGCTTGCCGACCGCCCGCAGGATCTCGTCGCGGACCGTGCCGATCGGCACCAGCTCGCCGTTCCACAGCGCCCGGCTGCATCGCTCGAGGACGACGTCGGGCGCGCCCTTGACGCTGGCGAAGTGCGGCCTGCGCAGGATCCCGCCGGTCATCGACGCGGGCCGGTCGTGGAACGTGGCCATGAACTTGTACTCGGAGTCGAACGGCACCTCGGCGCGGCGCGGCATCGCCTCCCGGGTCTGCTCGGCGTCCACGCCCATCTTCGCGGCGAGCACCACGAAGGCCGCCTCGGTGGGATCGCCGATGACCGTACCGTCGTCGCCGACCGTGGCGTCGGTGCACAGGGTCAGGCCCAGTGCGAGGCGGTGGAAGTCGGGCAGCTCGCTGCCGGCCGTACCGAGGATCTGCCCGGTCTTGCGATAGCCGGCGCCCTCGACGCGGAACCACTGGCCGCCGGCGAGCATCGTGGTGGCCGTCATCGCGTTCATCGTCAGCGTGCCGGTCTTGTCGCTGTTGATGACTGTGGTGCCGCCCAGGGTCTCGACGTCGGTCAGCGACTTCACCACGGCCTTCAGCGCGGCCAGCCGGCGTGCGCCCGAGGAGAGCATGGCCTGCACGAAGGTGGGCAGCCCGTCCGGGATCGCGGAGATCGCGGTGGAGACGCACAGCAGCACCAGCGTGCCGAGCTCCTCGCCGCGGACCAGGCCGAAGATCGCGATGACCGCGACGGCCAGCCAGGCGACCAGGCCGAAGATCTTGGTCAGACCGTCGAGCTCGCGCTGCAGCGGCGAGCGGGTTCGCTTGGTCGCGGTGACCATGTCGGCGATCCGGCCCATCTGCGTGGCCCGGCCGGTGTCGGTCACCACCAGCGTGGCCGTGCCCCGGGTGACCTGCGTGTTCTGGAAGAGCAGGTTCGTCCGGTCACCGAGCGCCAGCTCCGCGTCGGGCAGGGTGGTGCGGTCCTTGGCGACCGGCGCGCTCTCCCCGGTGAGCGCGGCCTCCTGCACCTCCAGCGAGGCGGAGACGAGGATCCGCCCGTCGGCCGGGACGATGTCGCCCGCCTCCAGCAGCACGATGTCGCCGGGCACCAGCGTCGTCGAGTCGACCTGCTCGGTCTGCCCGGCCCGGCGGACCCGGGCCCGCGGCACCTGCAGCTGGGCCAGGGCCTCCACGCTGGCCCGGGCCTTGAGCTCCTGGTTGGTGCCCATGACCACGTTGAACAGGACCAGCGCCAGCACCACGAGGGCGGTCGCCACCTCGGCGATGGCGAGGCTGGCGCCGCCGACGATCAGCAGCATGATGTTCATCGGGTTGGCGAGCTGGCCGCGTGCGATCGCCCACCGGCTCGGCGGCGGTTCGACGGGCAGCTCGTTGCGGCCGTAGCGGTCCAGGCGGCGGGCGGCCTCGTCGCCGGCCAGCCCGCGGTCCGGGTCGACGCCGAGCTGCTCCGCGGCTTCCGGCGCCGCCACGGCGTACCACGGGCGGTGCTCGGCGGCGGGTTTGACGGCGGTCATGACAGTTCCCCGTACGGCGTCGGGATGTGCCGCAGCGGCAGAGCCGGATCCCGGTATCCGCCGGCTTCCTGCCGGCGTGGCAGTTTCACGTCCCGGGGCTTGAGCGGCTCGTACGGCACCTGGCTCAGCAGGTGGCTGATGATGTTGAGGCGGGCCCGTTTCTTGTCGTCGGTGTTCGCGACGAACCACGGCGCCCAGGTGGTGTCGGTGCGGGCGAGCATCTCGTCGCGGGCCCGGGAGTAGTCGTACCAGTGGCGGTACGACTTGAGGTCCATGTCGGACAGCTTCCACACCTTGCGCGGATCGTGGATGCGGCTCTCCAGCCGGCGGGTCTGCTCGTCCGGGCTGACCTCCAGCCAGTACTTGAGCAGCAGGATCCCGGAATCGGTCATCGCCTTCTCCCAGACCGGGACGCTCTGCAGGAACCGCTCGGTCTCGTCCGGCGTGCAGAAACCCATCACCCGTTCGACGCCGGCCCGGTTGTACCAGGACCGGTCGAAGATCACGACTTCGCCGCCGGCCGGGAAATGCGCGACGTAGCGCTGCGCGTACATCTGGGTCCGCTCGCGCTCGGTGGGGGTGGGCAGCGCGACCACCCGGAACACCCGGGGGCTCACCCGTTCGGTGATCCGCTTGATGGTGCCGCCCTTGCCGGCCGTGTCGCGGCCCTCGAAGACCACACAGATCTTGGCGCCGGAAGCCTTCACCCACTCCTGCATCGCCACGAGCTCGCCGTGCAGGTGCCGCATCTCGGCCTCGTAGGCCCCGCGCTTCATCCGCGCGTGGTCCTTCTCCTTCTTCTTGGGCATGGCGATGCCTTTCGGATCCGGGGGCTCCACGGGCGGCGCGGAGCGGCAAGGGCAGTCTGCCGCCGGGAGTGGATCCGCTGCTTCATCCCTGCCGGATGAGGGTCAGGGCACCGCGCCGAGCATCGCCAGCACGCCGCCGAACAGGGCACTGGTTGCGGACTCGTCCAGGTGCTGGGCCTGCCAGCCGCGGTCCTGCAGGCCCTGCAGCACACCGATCATGGTGGTGCGCACGGTGCGCAGCGTGGCCGGGGAGAGCAGCACCGCCGAGGTGCCGTCGTCATGCGCGGCCCGGGCCGCGGAGCCGACCGCGACCAGCGCGGCCGCGGCGCCGTTCAGGATCTGGGCGACGTGCAGGCGGTCCCGGTCCAGGTTGAAGGCGGCCACGTGCACGGCCAGGCCGAGCGCCGTGATCAGCCGGCCGGTCTCGTCACCGCTGAGCACCGCGGGCATCGTCGCCGCATCGTCCTCGGACTGGCCCACCCCGGAGCAGAAGCCGGTGATCAGCTCCTCGGCGACGTCCGCCGGCACGATCAGCGTGGCGGGCGGCAGCTCCGGGAAGCGGCGCCGCAGCGCGGCCTCGACCGCGTCGCGCACGATGTATTCCGGCACCACCCGGTGCTGCTCGGTGAGCCGGCCCAGGATCACGGCGACGACGTCGTCGAGTCGCATCGCGCCGGGCCGCTCCATCCCCTCACCGTAACGGTGCACGACGGTCCTCAGGCGGTGCCGGGCAGGCTGATCCGGGCTGTTTTCCGCCGCCGGCACTCATCGAAGCGGAGCCGGGTCGGCCACCCGCTCCGGTTCACGGGCGGACACGACGGCCGGGACGGTGAAGGTGAAGCTGGAGCCGCCACCCGGGGCGTCCTCGGCCGTGATGGTGCCGCCGTGCCGTTCCACGATCCGCTTGCAGATGCCCAGCCCGAGCCCGGTCCCGGCGTACGGCCCGGTGCGGTGCGCCCGGTGGAAGTCGCCGAAGATGGCCTCGTGCTGCCCGGCCGGGATGCCGATCCCGTTGTCGGTGATCCGGACCCGGATCATGTCCTCGTCGCGTTCCGCGGTGATGGTCAGCGCCGGGGTGACCGCGGCGTCGGTGTACTTGATCGCGTTGCCGATCAGGTTGTCCAGCAGCTGCCGCAGCAGCACCGGATCGGCCAGCACCACCGGCAGGTCCCGGACGGCGAACCGGGGCCGTGGCCGGCCCGCCGCGATCGCGTTGTCCAGCCGGGCGATGGTCACCTCGGTGACCATCTCGGCCAGGTCGACCGGGACCATCTGCATCGCGGCGTCGCGCGCCGTGGTGTAGGCGAGCAGCCCGTCGATCAGCGCCCGCATCCGGACCGCCGCCCGGTACACCCGGGCCAGCTCGTCGCGGGCGTGCCGGACCGCCTCGTGGTCGGGCGCCTCGGCGAGCGACTCGCGGGCCGCGTCGCTCCACCCCTCGACCGTGGTCACCGGGTTGAGCAGGTCGTGCGCGACCACCCCGGCGAAGTTCGCCAGCTCGTCGCGGTGCCGGCGCTCGGCGGTCACATCGTGGAACAGCACCACCGCGCTGCGTGTGCCGTCCCCGTTGTCCAGGGTCGTGGCGCGGACGTTGAGGATCCGCCCGTCCGGCACCCGGGCGTTGCGGATCAGCAGGTCCACGTCGTCGAAGTCGTGGCCGGCCAGCGCCCGGTTGTGTGCCATCTCGTCGTCGCTCATCGGGGTGCCGTCGAGATGGCAGAGCCCGAAGTGCGCGGCGCCGACCACCCGCTCGCCCGGGCTGATCTGGTCGCCGAGCAGCCGCCGGGCCGCCGGGTTGCGCAGCACCACCCGGCCGGAGTCGTCGATCACGGCCAGGCCGTCGGCGGTCGAGTCGATGATCGCGCGCAACAGCTCGGCCCGCTGCGAGGCCCGTTCCCGCTGCACGGCCAGCTCCGCCCGGTCGGCAGCCAGCTCCGCCAACAGGACGTCCCGCTCCTCGCGGCCCAGCGCCAGCGAGAGGCCGATGACGACGACCATGGCGACGAAGAGCTGCGCCACCACCGCCCGGTCGGCGTGGCCGGGGATCTCGGCGAACGGCCCGGTGCCGTGCAGGGTGAACGCCATCACGACGGTCCCGGCGAGCAGGCTGTGCAGCACCACGAAGAGGGCGGTGAACCGGGCGCCCGCCCACACCGTCACCGCGATCATCAGGAACGCCAGCGGCAGGCCCCGGTTGTACGCGAACCCGGCCAGGTAGGCCAGCGCCGAGCAGAGGAGCAGCGCGGCGTACTCGGCGGCCCGCCGGCGTGGCAGTCTCGGCGGGCCGGTCGTTCCGGCACGCCACCGCTGGTACGCGTGCCCCAGGCAGATGCCGGCCGCTCCGAGGAGCAGCACCGCCACGGCGTTGCGGGCCAGCCATGCCGCCAGGGCCGCCCAGGAGAAGCGGTCGGTGATCAGCCAGATGCTCGTGAAGCCGAGCACAGCGGCGGCCACCGTCGCCGCGGAGGTGGCCGCCACCAGCCCCCACAGGTCGCGGGGGCGGCGCAGCGGCTCGGTTCCGCCGCCGCCCCACAGGTCCGGGCGCCAGCGGCCGATCAGATGAGCGAAGACCGCGGCCTGGGTCAGGTTCGCCGCCACGAACGCCGCGGCCATCAGCGCGGAGGCCCCGGTCGCCATGTTCACCGCCATCGTGGCCAGCGACAGGGCCAGGACGTCAGCCCAGCGGGCCGGCGCCCGCCGCTGCGCGCAGAACCAGATCGCGGCGACCCCGGCGGCCGGCCACACCAGGCTCAGATGGCCCGAGTCGAGCACGGTCAGCCGCCCGGCAGCCGTCGCGATCGTGAAAGCCACGGCGAACACCGCAGTACGCGCCAGCGATCTGCGGTAGGTCATCACTCACCCTTCCGCCCGCGGAAAAGGTCTGTCGGTGACCTATCGGCGGGGGCGGGGACGATCTGAGCGTCAGCTCACCGCGGCGCGGCGGGCGGTGTACTCGGTGCTGCGGTGGCTCGGGTACGGGATCAGGTTGTCCGGCTGCTGGTCGTCGTACGACTCGGTGGCCCAGCGCCGGCCGGTGGACTCCATCGGGTCCATGTCGTAGACCGAGCGGCCGTGGAAGCGCTGCGCGTAGTCCATCATCCCGTCGACCAGCCGCTCCACGTCGCCGGTGGGCCGCACCACGAGACGCATGAACTGGCTGGTCATGCCGAGCTTGTTGCCGCACTCGCGGGTCATGATGCCGTGGTTGGCGACCAGATAGTCGCGCAGCGCCACGCCGGACCACTCGGTGGGCAGCTTCACCAGGAAGAAATTGCCCTGCGACGGGAAGACGGTCAGGCCGGGGATGCGGCTCAGCTCCCGCGCCATCGAGCGGCGGTCCCGGCTGAGCAGGCGCAGGCTCTCCTCGTACTCCATCTCGTGGTCCTGGATCATGTGGACCACCTTCTCGGCGAGGGAGTTGAGGTTCCACTTGGGCAGCATCTTGGCGATCTTGCCGGCGATCGCCGGGTTGGCCAGCAGGTAGCCGAAGCGGATCCCGTGCAGGCCGAAGTTCTTGCCCAGGCTCTTCAGGACCACCGCGTTCGGGCGGATCACCGCGTCCGGGCCGACCGACGGATAGCGTTCGGCGTCGGAGAAGTCGATGAACGACTCGTCGACGACCACCAGGTCCAGGTCGCTGAGCGCGTCCATGAACCGGATCACGTCGCGCCGAGGCAGATAGTTGCCGTCCGGGTTGTTGACGTTGCAGATCACCGCCACCCGGGACTTGCGCTCGCGGATGAACTCGACGTACTCCTCCAGGTCGAGCCGGAAGCCGTCGCGCTCCTGCAGCGGGAACATGTCGACCCGCTTGCCGGTCTCCAGCGGCTGGTCGGTCCACCGGCCGAAGGTCGGGATCGGGATCGCCAGGCTCTCCTTGACCAGCAGGTGGTCGATCCAGGTGATCAGCTCGGTGGAGCCGTTCGCCATCGCCACCGTCTGCGGGTGCAGGCCGAGGACGGCGGCCAGCTTCTTGGTGATCGTGGCCGAGTCGCTCGGGTAGTACTTCAGGATGCTCTTCAGGTCCCGGGTCAGCTCGTCGAACATCTCCGGCGTCGGGAAGTACGGGTTGCACGGGATGCAGAAATCGACGATCTCCGCGCCTTCGCCGGCGGCCCGCGCCAGGTCGAAGTAGGAGGCGCTGTGCGCACCCTTGTGCAGGATCGACGTGTCGATTCCGGTCCGTGCCACGGTGTCCTCCCGAACGTCTCGGTGACGTGTTGCCGTGGCTAGGTACGGAACCGGCCGCGAATTCGTTCAGCGCGAGGGTTCACGAAATTGTCGACAATCGTCAGGCGGCGACCAGCCGAACCTGACTCTCGGTGAGCCGGCATGTGGCCGCCGCGATCTCGGCCGCGCCGTCCACGGCGTGCGCCTCGCGCATCGCCATGGCCCACACCACCGGGTCGGCGAGCCGGTAACGCTGCTCGGCGCCCGTGACGGCCAGCAGGCACACGTCCGCCAGGGATTCCAGCGCCCGCCACGCGTCGTGCACGCCGACGTCGAGCAGCCGGGCCGCCTGCCCGGCGGAGATCTCGGACGGCACCGGGCCGGCCGCGGCGACCAGCCGCAGCAACCGGGCGGGCAGCGGGCGCAACCGGCCGTACGCCCGGACGATCGGCGCCTCGGCGAGCAGGCAGTCGTCGTGCATCACCGTCGCCGGATTGCCCAGCTCAGCCGCCAGCTCGTCGGCGATCGACGCCACACTCCACCGGGGACGGCTGTCCACCCGGTGCCCGGCGAGCCGCACCGCCAGCGCGTCACCGCCGGTCAGCTCGATCAGCCGGACCGTCGCGGCCCGTTCCGCGGCGATCCGCCCGGCGCCGGCGACCCGCTCCATCAGCAGCATCGCCTCGGCCCCGGTCAGCGCGCCGACGGTCACCCAGGTGGCGCCGGAGACGGCCATCAGCCGGCGACGCGCGGTGAACAGCACCGCGGCGCCCGGCAGCGCGCACCGGACGACGCCGATCTGCTCCGGGCTCGCCACGTTGTCGAGCACCACCAGGATCCGCCGGTCGCCCACGGTCGCGCGCAGCAGCGCCGCCCGGCCCGCCGTCCCGGCCGGCAGGTCACCCTCGACCCCGGCCAGGCGCAGCCACATCAGCAGCGCCTCGGCCGCGCCGCCGGCCTCGGAGAGGTCGGCGTAGAGCCGGCCGTGCGGGAACGCGCCGGCCAGCCGGTGTGCCGCGTGCACCACGGTGCTGGTCCGCCCGGCGCCCTCCCGGCCGGTCACCCCGACCGTCGGGGCCGGCCCGGTCAGCGTCGCCACGATCGTGCCGATCTCCGCCTCCCGGCCGACGAAGTCCGGCAGGTCGGCGGGAAGGTAGACCGGGCCCGCCACGGCCGGGGCGGGGCCGGCGCCGGCCACCAGCGTGGGATCGCCGGCCAGCACCCGCTGGTGCATGCGCTGCAGCTCCGGGCCCGGCTCCAGGGCCAGCTCGTCGCGGAGCAGCCGCCGGCCGCGCTGGTAGACCTCGAGCGCCTCGGCCTGCCGGCCCTGTTGGTAGAGCGCCAGCATCAGCAGGGCACGCAAGCCCTCGCGCAGCGGATGCTCCTCGACCAGCGCGGCCAGGCCGGCCACCTCCTCGGGGCCGGCGCCGGCCGTGCGCAGCCGGGCGGTCAGGCAGAGCTCGGTGGCGGCCAGGCGCAGCTCGGCCAGCCGGGCCCGCTGCCCCTGCGCGTACGAGCCCGGCACGCCGGCCAGCGCGGTGCCCGACCACAGGCCCTCCGCGCCGCGCAGCAGCTCCGCCGCCGCGGCCGGGTCGCCGGACCGGATCCGCTCCCGGGCCGCGCCGACCGCCGCCTCGAAGTCCCGCACGTCGATCGACGCCCGCTCGCCGGCCAGCGCGTAGCCGCCGCCGATCGTCTCGATCGACACGTCGCTGCCGGCCAGCAGGCGGCGCAGGCGGTACACGTACGTCCGGGCGGTGCTGTGCGCGGCCCGCGGCGCCTCGTCGTCCCAGATCGCGCTGATCAGCTCGTCGGCGGTGGCCGGGCGGCCGTCGCGCAGCACCAGCGCGGCGAGCAGCGACTGCTGCTGCGGTGAGCCGGCCGGGACCTCGTGGCCGTCGAGCCACAGCCGGACCGGGCCGAGCACACTGATGCGGACGGGCACCGCGGGCGCGTTCATGGTCCCCAGGATGCAGCAGGGAGGCGCCCGGCCGGGACTCGCGGGCGGCCGTTGACGCCATGCCGACAGAAGGCCGGCGGCCGTTTCATCCACGCCGGATGAGGCGCCCGGGACCCGGCCGGAAGAGGCTCGGCGCCATGACCGGAATGAATGCCCCGATGGACCCGGCACCCCGTACGGTCGTCAACGCCGGCAAGCTCTGGGCCGGCGGCGCCGCGACGGCCGCCGTCGCGGCCCTGATCGCGGTGGTCGGCATCCTGTTCGGGCGCGGGCTCTTCGACATCGACGTGCTGGCCCCGAAGGGGGAGGGCACCTGGGGTGACGCCAGCACCGGCTGGTACGCCTTCGGCGCCGGCGTCGCCGCCCTGCTCGCCACCGGGCTGGTGCACGCCCTGATCGTGACCACGCCCCGCCCGATGCGGTTCTTCGGCTGGGTGGTCGGTCTCAGCACGGTGGCGGCGATGCTGGCGCCGTTCGTCACCGACGCGAGCCTCGGCGCGCGGCTCTACACCGCCGGGCTCAACCTGGTGCTCGGCATCGCCATCGGCTCGCTGGTCGCGGGCGTCGCCCGCAGCTCGACGAGCCAGGTCGTCCCGCGCCCCGCGCCACGGCCCTACCCCCGCCCGTACGGCTGAGGGCGAACCATCCGCACGACACCCGTACCGAGGGGAGCCACCGATGAGCATGCCGGGACTGTTGGATCTGGGCGACGTGGCGATCGGCGCGGCCATCCGCGCCGGCGAGAGCACCGCCGAGGCGCTGGCCCGGGTCCGGGCCGCCGGTGAGGCGGCCGGGGAACGCGCCTCGGCCGAGACGTCCGGCCTGCGTGCCCGGTTCGCGGCGCTGGCCGAGCGTGGCGCGGCCGAGCGCGCGAAACGGCAGGCGGAGGCCCGGGCCCGGGCGGCCGGGGCGCTCGACGCGGCGATGACCGCGGTCGCCTCCTCGGCGCTGGTCAACCGGATCGTGGACGTCCAGGTCGACCGCATGCTGCGGCTCTTCGAGGACGAGCCGGAACGGATCCAGCCACTGGTGCGCGGTCAGCGCGACACCATGGTCGGCGAGGTGGTCGGGCGGGTCCGGGCCGGTGCGGCCGCCGGTGACGCGGCGGTGGACCGGCTGACCCTGCGGATGAGCCGGCGCGGCGCCGAGGCCGACCCGACGTGACCGTCTACGCCGGGCTGATCAGCCGGTCGATGGCGTACGTCCTCGACGCCCTGATCGTGGCCGTGTTCACCGGCGTCACGGCCACCGCGCTGGGCATGGTGGCGTCGGTGGTCGGCGAGCTGGCGCACCGGCTGTCCGCGCTGGTGCTCTCGTCGTACCTGGAGTTCCTGCCGTTCCTGTTCGCGTTCTACTGCACGGTGTTCTGGGCGCTCGCCGGGCGTACCCCGGGGATGGCCGTGTTCGGCCTGCGGGTGGTCCGCGCCGAGGGCGGGCCGCTCGGCTGGACGGCCTCGTTCCTCCGGGCGCTGCTGCTGGCGTTCTTCCCGATCGGGGCACTCTGGCTGCTGGTGGACCGGCGCCGTCAGGGGCTGCCGGACAAGGTCGCGCGGACCACGGTGCTGCGCCTCTCATCCCCGCGGGATGAGGTGACGGCGGCGCTGCGAACCGCACGCTGAGCCCGTGTTGACCATGGGGGTTGAAGAAGAGTTCCTGCTGCTGGAACCGGACGGCGCGGTCGCGCCGAAGGCGCCGGAGGTGGTCCGCCGGATCGGGCCGAACGACCAGATCAAGACCGAGTACATGGCCTACCAGCTGGAGACCGCCACACCGGTCTGCACCGGCCTGGACCAGCTGCGCCGGGAACTGACCCGGCTGCGCCTGGTCGCCGCGCAGGCCGCCGGCCAGTCCGGGGTGCGGCTGGTGGCCAGCGGCGCGCCGCCGTTCCCGGCCGGCCCGATGGGCGCCCTCAGCGAGGACGAGCGGTACCGCGAACTCGCCCGGCGCTTCCCGGAGGCCACCGAGGCCGGCGGCACCTGCGGCTGCCACGTCCACGTCGGCGTGCCGGACCGTGAGCTGGCCGCCGCGGTGCTCACCCGGATCCGGCCCTGGCTGCCCGGTCTGCTCGCGCTCACCGTGAACTCGCCGGTGACCGGCGCGAACGACACCGGCTGGGCCAGCCATCGCTATCGCGCCCAGCTGCGCTGGCCGACCTTCCGGCCGCCGGGCGTCTGGCCCAGCGCGGAACGGTACGACCGGGCGGTGCGCTCACACGTGACCGCGGGCCGGGCCGTCGACGAGTCCGGCATCTACTTCCTGGCCCGGCTCTCCGCCCGCTACCCGACGATCGAGGTACGGGTGGCCGACACCGGCCTGAGCGTCGCCGACACGGTGCTGCTCGCCGGCGTGGTCCGGGGTCTGGTGGCCACCCTGATCGAGGACGTCCGCCAGCGGGTCAAGGTCGTCCCGGTCCCGGCCGAGCGGGTCAGCGAGAAGCTGCTGGCGGTGGCCCGGGGCGGCGCGCGGACGGCGGACGAGGCGGCCCGCCTGCTCAGCAAGATCACTGCGCAGCTGGACGCGGCCGGTGACACCGGTGAGGTCTACGCCGGCGTCGAACGGCTGCGCCGGGAGGGCACCGGCGCCGAACGGCAGCGGCGGCTCTGGAACCGGTACGGCCCGACCGCCGCGTTCGTCGGCGCGCTGGCCGAGGCGACCGCACCACTGTCGACCGGGTGAGACGAGCCGGCGCCGGGGTCGGCGGACCCCGGCGCCGGCCATCGGGCGCTCAGCCCAGGATGCGGGCCTTCTGCTGCTCGAACTCGGCGTCCGACAGCACTCCCTGTGACTTCAGCTCACCGAGCTGCTTGAGCTGCTCCAGCTTCGCGGCCATCGGATCGGCCGCCGGTTCGGCGGGCGGCGGCGCGTACTGCGGCTGCTGCTGCTGCTCGTAGTACTGCTGGGATTCCTGCTGATCGGCCTGCCGCTGCCAGCGGCCGGCCTGCCGGCGGGAGACCCGGTTGGAGACCGCGGTCGCTGTGCCGGCGATCACCGCGGTGCGGGCCATTCCTCGAAGAAGTCCGGGCATCGGGCTCACCTTCCTCCGGTAGCGCTGGTGGGCATCGCCGAGGCCGCGTCCGGCTCGGTCTCGTCCAGGGCGGCGAGCAGCGCCTGGACCGGGATCCGGCCGCCGGCCACCACCTGCGCGCCGTTGCGCCGCAACTGCACGGCGAGCGGCGCCGCCCACAGGTTCTCGTAGACGATGACCACGGCGGCCGAGCCGGCGGTCAGCACCGAACCGGCCTCCCGCAGGTCGTCGCCGCCCAGGATGCCGGACGCCGCGCCGTGGAAGACGCCCAGCTCGGCGAGCTCCAGATCGCGGCCCTCCAGGGCGAACACGTTGCCGTCCAGGGACTTCTTGACGAACAGGATGTCGAGGATCCGGACGATCCCGCGATCCACCAGATCGACCAGCAACGGGAACGCTTTCCCGTTCAGGCTGCCGTCCGGGAACTCGACACACAGGTAGTCGATCGGGCCCATCTCTTCCAGCAGTTCCTCTGGCACGGCGTCCCCCTAACTCGCGGCCGGAACGGAACGGGCGCGCTCGCCGGTGCGGCGGCCCACAGCGGACTCCACACCCAGGCCGATCAGCGCGCCGCCGGCCGCCGCGACCAGCGGCAGCACGACCAGGACGCCGTAGTCGGGCCGGGCCGGCCGGCCACGCAGGACGCCGTACGCGGCGACCGCGCGCTGCCGGGTGTTCTGTCTCCTGCTCATCGCTCTCCTCAGCTCGTCGTGATCAGGCTGTTCTGGCCGGGTCTGCTCCGGCCGCGTCCGTGGCCGTGCATGCCATGGCCTCAGCCTGCTCGTCCGGGACGGCGGCAACTTCATCCGCCGGGGGTGAACTCGGGGTGCCCGGCGAGCGGACCCCGGGGTGTTCATCCCTGCCGGATGAGGCGGCCGCACCGGCGGTCCGGGAGCGTCGGCGGGAGCCGGTGAGCGCGCTTTCTCCCGCGCCGGCCGGCCGGCAGCGAGGAGGCAACGATGACCATCCCGGCTTCTCCGTCACCCGCGACCTCGTCCGAGGACGGGGCCACGCCCCGCCCGGTCACCGCGGGCCCGGCCGAGGGCGTACCCGATGATGTCGAGCTCGAGCGCCTCCGGGCCGAGGTGGCCACGCTGCGCGCCCAGCTGGAGCAGAAGGAGACCCGGCGCCGAAGGCAGCCGGGCGGTGGCCTGGTGCGCCGGACCCTCGCCGCGATCCTGGTCGCGCTGGCCGCGTTCGCCCTGGTGACCAGCGTCGTCGGGGTGTGGGCCGCGCGCACCACCCTGAACACCGACCGCTGGGTGGCCACCGTCGCGCCGCTGCCGCAGGATCCGAAGATCAACGCGGCCGTCGCCCAGTACGCCACCACCGAGCTGTTCCAGGTCCTCGACGTCGAGACCCGGCTGCGCGAGGTGCTGCCGCCGCAGGCCGCCTTCGTGGCCGGCCCGATCGCCGGGCAGCTGCGCGAGCAGGTGCACCGGACCGTGCAGAACGTGCTCGGCAGCGACCGCTTCCAGACCGTCTGGGTGGAGCTGAACCAGCAGCTGCACCAGCGGATCATCGCGGTCCTGGAGGGCACCAGCACGGTGATCACCACGCAGCAGGACCGGATCCAGATCGACCTGCTGCCGCTGATCAACCAGGTGCTGCGCGAATTGAGCGCCCAGCTGCCCACCCTGTTCGGCAAGACGATCACGCTGCCCGACCTGAGCAGCGGCGCGATCCCGGAGAACCTGCGGCTGCGGGTGCAGGAGCAGCTCGGCGTCACGCTGCCGGCCAACTTCGCCCAGTTCACCGTCTACGACTCCGGGCAGCTCTGGGCCGCCCAGCAGGCGGTCGCCACCGCGAAACGCGACCTGGCGCTCTTCGTCGGGGCGACGATCGTGCTGCTGATCGCCGCGTTCCTGGTGTCGCCGCGGCGCCGGCGCACCACGGTCCAGCTCGGCATCTGGCTGATCATCGCCGCGGTCACCATCACCGCGATCGTGCGCGTGGTGCGCCGCCAGGTGATCGCCCAGATCCCGGAGGGCACCTATCGCGACGGCGTCGACGCCGCGGTGACCACGGTGTTCAGCTCGCTGCGCGAGCGCGGCACCCAGATCATCTGGATCGGCGCGATCCTGGCGCTGGTCGCCTACCTGGTCGGCCCGGGCCGGTTCCCGGTCTGGCTGCGCCGGCAGATCCGCCGCGGCGCGGTCGCCGCCGGGCGCGGCATCCGCACCGGTACGAACGTCGCGGTCACCCGGGGACCCGGCTTCATCGCCACCTACCTCGACCCGCTCCGCATCGCCGGTGTCGTGGTGGCCGTCGTGCTCGCGCTGATCCTGTCGTCCTGGATCTCGCTGCTGGTGATCGTGCTGCTGCTCGCCGCCTACGAGATCGCGGTGACCCTGATCGCCCGCCGCCACACGGACTCCACCGACAGCCCGGCCACCGGTGGCACGGCAACGCCGCACCCCGCGGCCGGCTGAGGGCCACGGGGTGCGGCGACGCTGACCGTCTAGATCCCGGTCTGGGCGGTCAGCCGGCCGTCGAGGACGGCGGCGCTGAACGCGGCGTGGTCGCGCTCGGTCTGGTCGGCGTAGAGATCGGCGAAGACCGCCAGGGCCCGGTCGAAGCGGTCGCTGGAGCCGAGGTAGGCCGCGATCGCGATCCGGTCACCGCCGCGCGCGTGCGCGCGCGCCAGGGTCCAGCCGCAGAGCTCGGCGTACGCCTGCATGCCGCGCGGGTCCATCACCTCGACCACCGCGCCGCCCTTCCAGTCGCGCAGCTGGCGTACGTAGAAGTCCCGGGTACGGCCGTCGAACCCCTCGATCCGGTGCCAGCCGAGGAAGATGTCGCTGGCGGCCTGCATGATCCGCTGCCCGGCCACCACGCGCCGTCCCTCGTGGACATAGCCCGCGTCCGGGGTGTGCGCGGCCAGCACCGAGCGGCCGGCCTCCTTCACCTGCAGCAGCAGCGGATCGTCGTCGTCGCGGCCGGTCATCAGCACGATCCAGCAGCGGGTGCCGACGCTGCCGACGCCGACCACCTTGCGGGCCAGGTCGACGAACTCGAACGCGTCGAAGAGCCGCTGCCGGTCGTCCGGAAGGCTGTCCCGGAACCCGGCGAGCAGGTCGCGGATCTGGCTCTCCAGCTGTTTGCGGGCCACGTCCGGGATCAGGTCCTGGACCGGCACCAGCAGCGGCGGGTCGGCCACGATCCGCCGTTCGCCGTCGACGAGCGCGGTGAGCTTGCGGTACGCCTGCAGGCTGGTCCGGGTGCGTGCCTTCGCCCCGGCCTTCTCCAGCCGTCTGAGGCGCTGTTTGCCGATCTGGTCGCCGAGCTGTTGCTGCAGCTCGTCGACGTCGATCCGGGCGTACCAGACGTCCAGCTCGCGCATGGCGGCGAACTGGGTCATCGCCTCGCGGTAGCTGCGGGCCGCGGCCAGGACGACCGCGGCACGCTCCTTGCGCCGGAAGCCGTTCGCCCGGCCGGCCAGGGCCAGGCTGGCGACCAGGCGTTTGACGTCCCACTCGAACGGGCCCGGGTGGGTCTCGTCGAAGTCGTTCAGGTCGAAGACCAGGCGCCGCTCCGGCGAGGCGTAGACCCCGAAGTTGAACAGGTGGGCGTCGCCGCAGAGCTGACTCGCCAGCCCGGAGTTCGGGAGGGCGGCCAGGTCCGAGGCCATGACCGCGGCGGAGGCCCGCAGGAAGGCCAGCGGGGAGGCGGCCATCCGTCCGTGCCGGATCGGCAGCAGCTCGGGCAGCCGGTCGGCTTCCTGCGCGACCAGCAGGTCCACCGGGTCGGGGCGTGCCGCGGCCGGCTGGAAGTCGGCGTGGCGGTCGAGCGGGGCGCGCTTACGAGCGGCGCGCCCCGTCTTGGCGCGTGCGGCGGGGTTCATCGCGTGTGGTCCCCGAAGGTCTCGAGCAGGATGTCCCGTTCACCCTCGGTGAGGTTGGTGGCGATCAGCTGGCTGTGCAGGCCGTGGAACCGCTCGCCGAGCCGGTCCAGGTTGCCCTGCTCGGTGACGAGGAACAGGGCCGAGGTGCCCTCGGTGATCTCCAGCCGGATCTTCTCCAGCTGGTCGCGGTCGATCCCGGTGCCCTGGGTGGCTTTCGCGAGGGCGCCGATCCCGGCGCCGACCACACCGCCGACGACCGGAATGAGGAAGAGCCCGCCGATCACCACACCCCAGAAGGCGCCCCAGCCGGTGCCGCGCCAGGCGCGCTCGTGCTCGTGGTGGGTCTCCGGCTTCTCGGCGCCCTGCGGCCAGCTGACGACCGCGTGGTCGACGATGTGGACGAGCCCGTCGGCCGCCGCGTCCTTCAGGATCTTGGACATCTGCTCGGCGCGATTCGGATCGTCGAACTTCCATACGGTGAACGTGGTCATGGGTTGCTCCTCGCGGGTCGTGGACGCCGCCATCCCGCGCCGTTGCGCGACGGCGTCTCTTCATCGGGGGGTGGGGACTCGGCCGGGGCCCGTGCCGAGATCAGGCCGTCGATCCAGCGGGTGGACGGATCGATGTCGACCAGCAGGCCCTTGGTGAGCAGGGTGAGCGGGATCGCCAGCAGCGCGCCGAGCGGACCCAGCACCCAGGCCCAGAACACCAGGGACAGGAACGAGACGCTCGCCGAGACGCCCACCGCGTCACCGACGATCTTGGGCTGGATGACCGACTGGATCACGAAGTTGACCGCGCAGTAGAGCACGATGACGGTCACCATCTTCTCCGGGCCGCTGTCCAGCAGGGCGAGCAGCGCGGGTGGCACCAGGCCGACCACGAAGCCGATGTTGGGGATGTAGTTGGTGATGAACGCGAGCAGTCCCCAGAGGACCGGCAGCGGGACGTCCAGGGCCCAGAGCATGAGCGTGTCGATGACCGCCACGATCAGCCCGAAGACCGTCGAGACCCACAGGTATCGGCGGGTGCCCTGGGCGAAGGAGCGGAACGCCCCGACCACCTGCGGGCGCTCGGCCATCACCGAGTTGAGCTTGGCCGGGAACTGGATGGCGTCGACGCACATGAAGAGCACCACGGCGAGCAGGAACAGCGAGTTGGACAGCACGCCGGCCAGCCCACCGAAGATCGTCTCCGCGAGGTTGAGCACGGTGCTCGGATTGACGCCGCTGACGGCGGACCGGATCTGATCCGTGCTGACGCCGAGGCCGGCCAGCCCGTTCACCAGGTCGGTGCGCAATTCGCCGAACTGGGACTGGTACTGCGGCAGGAGTTCGATCAGCTGGGCGATCGAGACGGCGAGCGCGGCGCCGAGCGCGAGCAGGATCAGGTACGCCGTGGTGAGGGTCGCGAGCATCGCGGCCCAGGCGGGTGCGCCGTGGCGGCGCAGCCAATCGCTGACCGGGCTGACCGTGACGGTCAGCATCAACGCCAGGAAGACCGGCCCGATGAGGCTGGCCACCCCGCGCATCCCGGCGACGGTGACCACGCCGCAGGCCGTCCCGAGCAGCACCAGCACACCGCGGGGCAGCAGGGACGGTGGCGCGGAGCCCGGCCGGGACCCTTGACGGGCCGGCCGGGACACCATGCGGGTCATGAGGGGATCCCGCGCCGGCCGGGACCGCCTCCTCGAACGGTCCCGGCCGGGCGGGCGTCAGTACCGGACCTCACGGCCGTGTGCGGTGAGTGCGTAGATAACCAGGACGTCGACAGCGATCACGATGCTGGCCCAGACCGGGTACGCCGGCAGGAAGGCGAGGTTCGCCAGAGCGCTGAACACGGCGACGATGATGCCGACGATGCGGGCCCACATCTGGCCGTAGAGGATGCCGAAGCCCGCGCCTGCCGCGATCAGTCCGAGGATCAGGTGGGTCCAGCCCCAGGCGCTGTAGTCCATCGGAATCACCAGGCCACTGTTCGTGGTGATGTAGAAGTCGTCCCGGAACAGCGCGACGAGTCCTTCGATGGCTTGGAACGAGCCGAGCATCAACAGCATGACGCCGGCGAAGACGACCATGCCCACCCATCCGGTGGGTTCCCGCCGGGATGCCGCGTACGGCGGGTCGTCGTACGACCGCCGGGATTCAGTGTCGGTCATGCTCCATCTCCTAGTCTCCAGGAAGTGCGGCTGAGATCCGATCGTGTGTCCGGCCCGGTCGCCGGCACGCCATCCGTGACGGATGAACCCGCACCGACCCGGCTCAGGCAGACCACCTGCACCCCCGAGTCGTCCAGCCGGGTGAGCAACCGTTCGAGGTCGGCGTCGGAGAGCCGGCCACGGATGGTGCTCTGCGACGGCAGGGTCCGGCAGCGCAGGTCGCGCAGAGCCATCCGCAGCAGGGGGCCCAGGAAGCCACGAACCCGGATCTCGTAACGCTCGTACATGGCCTGACTCCTTCGATCGGCCGGTTCCGTCGTCCTCACCGACGGTGGCCCAGGAGTTACCCTCCGCGGCTCCCCCGTGCCGGATGAACGGGGGGCGAACTAGTCCGGAGTTCATCCGTCCGGAATGAGGAGGAGGCGGTGTCCGCCGTGGCTCACTGTTCCTCGACGCCGCCGTGCCGCGCCGCGGCGGCACGGCATCGACACGCGGCAATGGAAGGAGACAGTCATGGCAACTCTGGTCGCCATCGGCTACCCCGACGAGACCACGGCGACGGCGGCGTCGCTGGAGGCTGACAGGCTGGCGAAGGACCTCATCATCCAGCCCGACGCCATCGCGACGATCATCCGGGACCGGGAGGGCAAGTACCACGTCACCACCAACCACCACGCGGTGGCCGGCGGCACCACCTGGGGCATGTTCTGGGGCCTGCTCTTCGGGATGCTCTTCTTCATCCCGGTGCTCGGCATGGCGATCGGCGCCGGTCTCGGCGCGCTGACCGGCAAGCTGACCAAGGGCGCCATCAACAAGGAGTTCCAGGAGCGGATCCGTGACGAGCTCCAGCCCGGTACGTCGGCGCTGTTCCTGGTGGTCGAGTCGGTCACGCCGGACAAGGCCGTCGAGGCGCTGAGCAAGTTCGGCGGCACGGTTCTGAAGTCCTCGCTGCCGAAGGAGACCGAGCAGGAGCTCCAGGAGGCCCTGCACGGCGGTGGCCCCCAGTAAGGTTCGTGTCACGTCCGGACGCCGCCCGGGAAACCGGGCGGCGTCCTTCGTGGAGGGTGAGAAAGATGGCGACCACGGACTGGATACCGGGCGTACGGGCGGCCGCCACCTACAAGCCGGCCTGGCTGCCGCGCGACCTGGTCGCCGGCATCGTGCTGACCACGCTGCTGGTGCCGCAGGGCATGGCGTACGCCGAACTGGCCGGGCTGCCGGCGATCACCGGCCTCTACACCACGATCCTGTGCCTGGTGGGGTACGCGATCTTCGGCCCGTCCCGGGTGCTGGTACTCGGACCGGACTCCTCCCTCGGCCCGATGATCGCCGCGGTGATCCTGCCGATCGTCGCCGCCGACGGCGATCCGGCGAAGGCGGTCGCGCTCGCCTCGATGCTGGGCCTCATGGTCGGCGTGCTGATGACCGCGGCCGCGATCTTCAAGCTGGGTTTCGTCGCCGACCTGCTGTCGCACCCCACCCAGCTCGGCTATGTGAACGGCCTGGCCCTGACCATCCTGATCGGGCAGCTGCCGAAGCTCTTCGGGTTCTCGGTGGACGGCGAGGGACTGATCGAGGAGGCCGTCGGATTCGTGCGGGGCGTGGCGTCCGGCGAGACGGTGGCGGCGGCGTTCGCGGTCGGCGCCGGCGGGCTGCTGGTGATCCTCGTCCTGGGGCGCTGGCTGCCCAAGATCCCGGGCATCCTGATCGCGGTGCTCGGCGGGATCGCCGCGGTCACCCTGTTCAGCCTGCCGGACAAGGGCGTCGACGTGGTCGGCACACTGCCGCAGGGCTTCCCCCCGTTCACCGTCCCGACCGTGGAGTGGGCGGATCTGGGCCTGCTCGCGGCCGGTGCGCTCGGCATCACGCTGGTCTCGGTGACCGACACCATCTCGACCGCCTCGGCCTTCGCCGAACGGACGGGGCAGGAGGTGCGCGGCAACCAGGAGATGGCCGGCATCGGCGCGGCGAACATCGCCGCCGGGTTCTTCCAGGGATTCCCGGTGAGCACGAGCGCTTCGCGGACCGCGGTGGCTGTGCAGGCCGGTGCCCGCTCCCAACTGACCGGGCTGATCGGCGCGGGCGCGATCACCCTGATGCTGGTACTGGCGCCCGGGCTGCTGCGAAACCTGCCCCAGCCGATGCTCGCCGCCGTGGTCATCGCGGCCTCGGTCTCGCTGGCCGACCTGGGTGGGATGCGCCGGCTGTGGCGGCAACGGCGGGTCGAGTTCAGCCTGGCCCTCGCCGCGTTCCTCGGTGTCGCTCTGCTCGGCGTGCTGCCCGGCATCCTGGTCGCGGTCTGCCTGTCGGTGCTCAACGTGTTCCGGCGGGTGTGGTGGCCCTACCGCACGGTGCTGGGCCGGGCCGACGGCGTGGCCGGATATCACGACCTGCGCTCCTACCCGGACGCCGAGCTGATCCCCGGTCTCGTCCTGTACCGCTTCGACGCGCCGCTGATCTTCGCCAACGCCCGGACGTTCCGCGAGGAGATCCGGCACCTGTCGCACGCCGACCCGGCGCCGAAGTGGATCATCATCGCGGCGGAGCCGATCACCGACATCGACACCACCGCGGCCGACATGCTCGAGGACCTCGACGAGGAACTGAACCGCAAGGGCATCTCGCTGGTCTTCGCGGAGATGAAGGACCCGGTCCGGCGGAAGATCGACCAGTACAAGCTGACCCGGACGATCGACCCGGCGCACTTCTTCCCGACGATCGAGGACGCGGTCGCGGCGTACCGGATCGCCGCGCCCTGATTTCATCCGCGCCGGGGGAACACCACCCGTGAGCGCGAGCCGACTCTGGCGGCATGGCCATCACCGAACCCGGCGCCGAGCAACGGCGCCTGCACGACGCCGACACCGACACCGTGCCCTGGCGCCGCTGGGGACCGTACCTGAGCGAACGGCAGTGGGGCACGGTTCGCGAGGACTACAGCCAGGACGAGAACGCCTGGGGCTACTTCAGCCACGACCACGCGCGGTCCCGGGCCTATCGCTGGGGCGAGGACGGCATCGGCGGCTTCTGCGACGAGGAACAGCTGCTCTGCATGTCGGTGGCGTTGTGGAACGGCAACGACCCGATCCTCAAGGAACGGTTCTTCGGGCTGACCAACGCCGAGGGCAACCACGGTGAGGACGCCAAGGAGTACTGGTTCTACCTGGACGCCACGCCGACCCACTCGTACCAGCGGATGCTCTACAAGTACCCGCAGCGGGCGTTCCCGTACAACGACCTGGTCGCCACCAACCGCGACCGCGGGCCGCACGACTACGAGTACGAGCTGCTCGACACCGGCATCTTCGACGAGGACCGCTACTTCGACGTGGAGATCGAGTACGCGAAGGACGGCCCGGAGTCGATCCTCTGCCGGATCACCGTGCACAACCGGGGCCCGGAGGCGGCGACGCTGCGGGTGCTGCCGACCCTGTGGTTCCGCAACACCTGGTCCTGGAACGGGCCGGAGCCGCGGCCGGTGCTGCGATCGGTTCCCGGGGTGCCCGGACTGGCGGTGGCCGAGGCCGATCACCCGCGGCTGGGCACCCGGTGGCTGGCGTGCCTCGGCGACGCCCCGCTGCTGTTCACCGAGAACGAGACGAACACCGAGCGGGTCTTCGGGCGGCCGAACGCCGGCCCGTACGTCAAGGACAGCTTCGACCGGTACGTCGTGCACGGCGAGACCGGCGCGGTGAACCCCGGCGGCCTCGGCACCAAGGTGGCCGCCGACGTCACGCTGGACGTCCCGGCCGGCGGCTCCGCGGTGGTCCGGGTGCACCTCACCGACGAGCCGATCGTCGCCGGCGTGGAGGACCGCCGCGCGTCCCAGGGCGCCTTCGACGCGCTGGTGGACCGGCGCCGGGCCGAGGCCGACGAGTTCTACGGCGCCCTGCTCGACCCGGCGCTGCCCGACGCGCAACGGCAGGTGGTGCGGCAGGCGCTGGCCGGCATGCTCTGGAGCAAGCAGTACTTCGGCTACGACGTGGAGCGCTGGATCAGCGAGCACGGCCGGGACCCGCTGGCCGCCCGCGGCATGCGCAACGGCGACTGGTTCCACATGATCTGCCACGACGTGATCTCCATGCCGGACCCGTGGGAGTACCCCTGGTTCGCCGCGTGGGACCTGGCCTTCCACGCCATCGCGCTGAGCCTGGTCGACCTCGGCTTCGCCAAGTGCCAGCTCGACCTGCTGCTGAACCGCCGATACCTGCACCCCAACGGGCAGATCCCGGCCTACGAGTGGAACTTCAGCGACGTCAACCCGCCGGTGCACGCCTGGGCCACCCACCTGGTCTACGAGCTGGACAAGGCCCGGCGCGGCGGCAACGGCGACCACGCCTGGCTGGAGTCGGTCTTCCACAAGCTGTCGAAGAACTTCACCTGGTGGGTGAACCGCAAGGACCACGACGGCAACAACGTCTTCCAGGGCGGCTTCCTCGGCCTGGACAACATCGGTGTCTTCGACCGCAGCGCCCCGCTGCCCACCGGTGGCTACCTCGACCAGGCGGACGGCACCGCGTGGATGGCCCTGTACTGCCAGAGCATGCTGCAGATCGCCCTGGAGCTGGCGAACCGGGACCCGGTCTACGTCGAGCACGCGCAGGCGTACTTCGAGCACTTCGCCTGGATCACCGTGGCGGTGAACCACGCGACCGGCAGCGCCACCATGTGGGACGAGGAGGACGGCTTCTTCTACGACCTGCTGCGGCTGCCCGACGGCAGCTCCCAGCGGCTACGGGTACGGTCGCTGGTCGGCCTGCTCCCGCTCGCCGCGGCCACTGTCTACCCGCAGGACCTGACCGCCCGGCATCCGCAGCTGATCGAGGACATGCAGGATTTCGTCACCCGGCACCCGAGCGTGCGCTCGGTGCTCGCCGGGCGGGCGCAGGGGCAGGGTGGCGGGCACCTGCTGGCCCTCTTCGACGAGCACCGGCTGCGCCGGATTCTCACCACGATGCTCGACGAGGACGAGTTCCTCAGCCCGTACGGCATCCGGTCGGTCTCGAAGTATCACGGTGAACACCCGTTCGAGTTCCGGGTGGGCGACCAGACGTACTCGGTGAAGTACTCGCCGGCCGAGTCGGACACCGGGATGTTCGGCGGCAACTCCAACTGGCGCGGGCCGATCTGGTTCCCGATGAACGTCCTGCTGATCCGGGCGCTGCTCAACCTCTACGTGGCGCACGGTGACGACTTCACCGTAGAGTGCCCGACCGGCTCCGGGGTGAAGATGACACTTTTCGAGGTGGCCCGGGACCTCTCCGAGCGTCTGACCAGCATCTTCCTGCCCGATGCGGAGGGCCGCCGGCCGTGCTTCGGCGGCCAGCACATCTTCGCGACCGAGCACTGGCGTGATCTGATTACCTTCTCCGAGTACTTCCACGGCGACAACGGGGCGGGCCTCGGCGCGGCGCACCAGACCGGGTGGACCGGGCTCGTCGCGGTCTTCCCGAACGTCTTCGCCGGGTTGGCCGGGCCCGACCTGCTGGACCACGGCATGGCCGGAGTGCTGCGCAAGACGCCCGGGCTGGAGGGGGAAAGATGAGCGGATGGCCGTCGGCGCCGGCGATCTACGAGATCGACACGTGGCCGTGGCTGAGCGGGCTGGAGCGGCGGCTGGGCCGCCCGCTGACCCTGGCCGAGGTGCCCGGCGAGATCTGGGACGAGGTGGCCGCGGCCGGCCTGGACGCGGTCTGGCTGATGGGCGTCTGGGAGCGCAGCCCGGCCGGCCTGGCGGTGGCCCGGGAGAACGAGTCGCTGCAGCGGGCGTTCCGGGCGGCGCTGCCCGACCTCGCCCCGGCTGACGTGGTCGGCTCGCCGTACTGCGTCCGGCGCTACCGGGTCGACGACCGGTTCGGCGGCCCGGAGGGGCTGGCGGCGGCCCGCGCCGAGCTCAGCCGCCGTGGCCTGCGGCTGGTGCTCGACTACGTGCCGAACCACGTCGCCCCGGACCACCCGGCGACCGTCGAGCACCCGAACTGGTTCATCCGGGGCACCGCCGAGGACCAGAACGACGACCCGGCCGGCTGGTTCACCACGGCCGGGCAGGTGCTCGCCCACGGCCGGGACCCGTACTTCCCGCCGTGGCCGGACGTGGCCCAGCTGAACGCCTTCGACCCCGGGCTGCGCGAGGCGACGGTGGCCGCGCTGACCGGCATCGGCGAGCAGTGCGACGGGGTCCGCTGCGACATGGCGATGCTGGTCACCAACGAGATCTTCGCCCGCACCTGGGGACGGTGGGCCGGTCCGGCGCCGGCCGGGGAGTTCTGGCCGTACGTGTTCGAGCGGGTCCGCGCCGCCCACCCGGGTCTGGTGCTGATCGCCGAGGCGTACTGGGACATGGAGTGGACGCTGCAGCAGCAGGGCTTCGACTTCTGCTACGACAAGCGGCTCTACGACCGGCTGGCCCACGAGGGCGCCGACGCGGTCCGCAAGCACCTCAGCGCCGGCCGCGACTTCCAGGACCGGCTGTTGCGGTTCGTGGAGAACCACGACGAGCCGCGAGCGGCCGCCACCCTGCCCGGCGAGCGTGGCCGGGCCGCGGCGATCGCGATCGCCACCCTGCCCGGCGCGGCGCTCTGGCACGACGGGCAGTTCGAGGGACGGCGCACGCACCTGCCGGTCTTCCTGGCCCGCTATCCGGACGAGCACCTCGACCTCAACCTGCGCGACTTCTACCGCCGGCTGCTCGCGGCCACCGTGCCGGTGCGCCGGGGTGACTGGCGGCTGCTGGACTGCCACGGCTGGCCGGACAACCCGACCCACCACGACGTGCTGGCCTGGGCCTGGGCCGACGGCGGCACCCCGCGGCACGTGATCGCGATCAATTTCGGTGATCACGCCTCGCAGGGTCGGGTCGCGCTGCCCTGGCCGGTGCTGGCCGGTCGGGCGTGGCGGCTCACCGATCTGCTGGACGGCCGGGTCTTCGAACGCGACGGCGACGAACTGGCTGGAAGCGGCCTTTATGTCGATCTTCCGGCTTGGGGAGCACACGTACTTTCCGTGGAGTAGTGACCGTCGCACTGAGGGTCACGATTATCCGATCCGGACGATGCGCGGATGAGGCGCCGGGACGAGTCTGAACGGGAGATCGAAATGGGGTCGGCTCTCGGAGGTAGCAGACGTGTCTCTCGAACTGATCGCGGATCCGTCCGGAATGGTGAGCTACGACCCGGACAGCTCGTTGCTGGACTGCAAGTTCGCCGTGCCGGCGGCGCCGCCCTTCATGGTGGCCCGGCCCGCGCTCCTCGGCCGGGTCACCGAGGGGGTGCAGGGGCCGGTCACCCTGGTCACCGGGCTGGCCGGCAGCGGTAAGACACAGCTGCTCGCCTCCTGGGTGAACAGTCGCGCGGTGGACTGGCCGATCGCCTGGATCACTCTGGAACAGGGTGACGAGCAGGCGTCCACCTTCTGGACGTACGTGCTGGAGGGACTGCGCCGGGCCGGCGTGGACCTCCCCCCGGTGCCCGGCGGCACGGTGAGCCGGGCCGTCCTCGGTCGCTTGGCGGCCATCATCGACGAACAGCCCACCCCGGTCGTCCTGGTCCTGGACGGCGCCTCCCAGCTGCCCGGCCGGGACTGGGCGGTCGGGCTGGAATTCCTACTCAGCCACGTGCGGAGGCTGCGGGTAGTGCTCACCGGCCGGTGGGACCCGCCGCTGCCGCTGTACCGCTACCGCCTCTCCGGCCAGCTCCGCGAGCTGCGCACCGCCGACCTGGCGTTCACCGCGGCGGAGGCGGCCCGGCTGATGGAGCTGCACGGGGTGGACCTCGGCGAGCCGGAGTTGGCGACGCTGCTGGAGCACACCGAGGGCTGGGCCGCCGGGATCCGGCTCTGCGCCTGCGCGCTGCAGGGCCGGTCCGACGCGAAGCGGCTGGTCAACACGATCACCGGCGACGAGTCGACGATCGCCGAGTACTTCGTCGGTGAGGTGCTCCGGCTCCAGCCGCCGGAGATGCGCCGGTTCCTGCTGGAGACCAGCGTGCTGGACACCTTCACCCCGGAGCTGGCCGCGGTGGTCACCACCCGGCCGGACGCGTCGCGGATGCTCAACACGCTGACCCGGGAGAACGCGTTCATCCAGCCGGTCGGCGACGGCTCCGACGTCTACCGCTACCACCGGCTCTTCGCCGAGCTGCTGCGCGCCCAGCTGGCCTGGACGGAGCCGGAGGAGGTGGCGGTGCTGCACGGGCGGGCCGCTGCCTGGATGGCCGAGCAGGGCCGCCTGCTGGAGGCGGTGGATCACGCGGTGCAGGGCGGCGACTGGGGTGCCGCGGCCGCCATGGTGGTCGAGGACTACGCGATCGGCCGTCTGGTGGTCGAGGGCAGCTCCGGGCGGCTGGGCACGCTCTTCGCCCGGATCCCGGAGCACCTGGAACTGCCCGAGGCGATCATGATCCGGGCCGCGATGGCCTACGGCGACGGTCGCCCCGACGAGGCGGCGGAGCGGCTGGCGTACGCCGGCAAGCTGCTCAGCGTGCGCGGCAGTGCCTGCGGTGACGGACTGACCCTGACCGGCTTCCTGATCCAGATCCTGCTCGCCGCCGACGGGCCCGAGCCGGAGCGGGTGCGCGAGCTGGTCGCGGTCGCTGAGGCCTTCCTCGCCGTCGCGCCGACCGATCGCCTGGCCCGGCATCCGGAGCTGCGGATGCTGCTGCGCGCCGCCGAGGGCATGGCGCTGAGCAACGCCGGGGCCGTGGACGCGGCCGCCGAGGTGCTCACCGACGCCGCCGCCGGGGTGCTGCCGGGCTGCGAGGCGCTGCGGGTCGACTGCCTGAGCCGGCTGGCCCTGCTGGAGGCGTACCGGGGCCGGCTCGGGCGGGCCGAGACGGTGGCCCGGCAGGCACTCGAGCTGGCCGGCGAGTACGGCTTCGAGAAGCGCCGCCGTCCGGGTGCGGCCGAGGTGGCCCTGGCCTGGGTGGCGCTGGAGCGCTACGACATCGAGGCCGCCGACCGGCACATCCGGGCCGCGCAACCACTGTGCGGTGACGGGACGGGCGGACTGGCCGTGCTGTCGCTCGCGGTCGTCCGGTCGCGCCGCCTGCAGACCCGCGGGGAGTTGCGTGGTGCGATCAACGCCCTGCGCGCGGCCGACGAGTCGGGGGTGGCGCAGTCGGCGCCGCTGTGGCTGGCCCGGGAGGTCGTGCTGGGCCAGGCCCGGATGCAGATCACCGGCGGGCACCTGGACGAGGCCGCCGAGCTGCTGGACCGCTATCCCGAGCCGTGCTCACCGGACGTCGCGGTGGTGCGGGCCGCTCTGGCGATGGCCCGCGGCGAGGGCCGGCAGGCGCACGACGTCGCCCGGACCGTCGCGGACGCGGCCGGCGTGCCGGCC